>JBPCJV010000022.1:0-3550 GCA_051004925.1 Acidimicrobiales bacterium
CAAGCCAAACGCGGGTTTCGCTGCCGGTGCCGGGTCCCATGTGGCTGAGTGTTTCCTCTTCCGGGCCGAGGGGGTGTGGGCCGAGGCCGTGACCGTCTTGAAGAAGGCCGACGAGATCGTCCGCCGCGCCGGCCTGCGCCAGGAGTACGTGGCGCCCGTGCTCCCGTGGCTGGCCACCGCCCTGCGCAGCCAGGCCGAGGCCCTGTCGCCCTACGAGGCGTCGTCGCGCCGGCCGCTGCTGCGCCGGGCCCGCCGGGCCGCCCGGCGAGGCTGGCGGGTGTCCCGCTTCTACCGGAACAATGCCCCCCACGCCCTGCGGGAGCGGGCGCTGCTGGCGTCGCTGGCCGGGCGGGACCAAACCGCACGGAGGCTGATGACGCGGAGCCTGGCCATGGCCGACGCCCAGGGCGCCCGCTACGAGCACGCCCTGTCCCGCCGGGCCTGGGGCTGGATTGGGCTCCCCCTCGGCACCGTCGCCGCCGACCAGGTGGTGGCCGACGCCGAGGCCGACATCGCCGCCCTTCTCCCCGCCCCCGAGCCGGAGGCCGCCGCCGAGGAGATGCTCGCCCCCACCCTGTCTCTGGCCGACCGCTTCGCGACCGTCCTCGCCGTGGGCCGCAAGATCGCCTCCGCCCCCTCACCGCAGGCGGTTTACGGGGCGGTGCGCGAGGCGGCCGTCACCCTCCTGCGCGGGGAGTGGTGCCACGTGGTCGACGTGGACGACACGGGGCTGTCGGCCCGGGACTCCGACGGCCACCTCGACAAGCTGAGCCACAGCCTCGTCCGCCGGGCGCTGGAGGCGGGCCGGCCGGTGGTCCTGGCCGACGACTCCGCCGACTCGGCCGACAGCATCGTGCTGTCCGGGCTGCGTTCCGCCCTCTGCGCTCCGATCTTCTGCGACGGGCACCCGGTCGCCTGCGTCTACGTCACCCACAGCAACGTCGGGCGCCTCTTCGGCGACGAGGAGGTCCAGCTCACCGAGTTCATCGTGACCCTCGCCGGTGCCGCCCTCGAGCACGTCGCCGGTACCGAGGCCCGGTTCCGGTCGCTGGCCCAGAACTCGAGCGACGTCATTACGATCGTCGACCGCAACGCCACCATCGTCTACCAGAGCTCGGCCGTCACGCGGGTGTTCGGGCTGAAACCCGACGGGATGGTGCGGACGCCCCTCGCCGAGTGGCTCCACCCCGACGACGCCGGGGCCATCCTGGAGACGATCGCCAGGGTGGTGGACGAGGGCGAGGACCCGCGCCTGGTCGAGTGCCGCCTCCGCCACCACGACGGATCCTGGCGCCACGTGGAGACGGCCATCAACAACCTGGTGCACGACCCCGGCGTGAACGGTGTGGTGCTGAACAGCCGCGACGTGAGTGATCGCAAGCGGGCCGAGCAGGAGGTGCGGGAGACGCTGGAGCGCGAGCACCGCATGCGCCAACGCCTCCAGGAGGCGGACAAGCTCAAGACCGACTTCGTCTCGTCGGTCTCCCACGAGCTGCGCACCCCCTTGACCAGCATTCTCGGGTACCTGGAGATGATGAGCGACGGCTACGGCGGCGAGATGTCGGGCGAGCAGGCCCGGATGCTGGGGATCGTCGACCGCAACGCCCAGCGCCTGCTCATCCTCATTGAGGAGCTGCTGATCATGTCCCGGGTCGAGTCGGGGACCTTCCGGTTGACGGCGGGACCGGTCGAGATCGCCCCCCTCGTCGACGGCGCCCTGCAGGCCGTGCACCCCGACCTGGTCGGCCGCGATCTCGTCGTGACCGTCGACGTGGCCACCGACGCCGACGTGATCCAGGGCGACGCCGGCCAGCTCGACCGCGTGATGATCAACCTGCTCTCCAACGCCATCAAGTTCACGCCCGACGGAGGGTCGGTGACGGTCTCGGCCTGCCGGGACGCCGATTCGGTGGTGATCCGCGTCGGCGACACCGGGATGGGCATCCCCGTCGACGACCAGGCCAGGATCTTCGAACGCTTCTTCCGGTCGTCGGCGACCCAGCACCTGGCGGTGCCCGGCACTGGTCTCGGCCTGTCGATCACCAAGGCGATCATCGAAGAGCACGGCGGCGCCATCAGCGTCTCCTCGCAGCCGGGCGAGGGCACCGAGGTCGTGGTGGATTTGCCGCTGGTTCCTTCTGGCGTGCGGAGCACGCATGAAACGGGGGCGGTTCGCACGCCAGAAGGCGAGAAGGCCGCGACAATGGCGGAGTGACCCCGCCCGAGCGATTCTTTGAGCCGTTCGTCTATCTGGTCGACGTCACCGACACCTCGGCACTGGTGTCGTGGGGCGGGTTCTTCCTGGCCCGGACCGACGACGGTTGGGGGGTCGTCGACGACGACGATCTTCCTGACGGCCCCCGGCGGCGGGGCGGCACCATCGGTGTGCAGTCGGCCCCATACGGGCGGGCTGTCGTGGAGCTGCTCGACACCGGCGGAACCGTCGTGTGCTCGGCGGAGGTGACCGACCGCAACCACGCCTGGCTGGAAGGGCTGGAGCCCGACACCGAGTACCGCTACCGCATCCGCGTGGACGGCGAACCGTGGGCCGAAGGCGAGCGCCGTGACTGGGCCGTCGCACGCGAGGGCCGCGCCGCCGGGCCCGAGGAGGCCGGCCGGGCCTACGACATGAGGCTCCGCACCCACCCGTCGGGCGACCAGGCCGTGCCCACCGCCTTCCTGGCGCTGGGCGACTACGGCGTCGGCATCCACCGGGGCGACGACGGACGGCGCCAGGAGGGGGTGGCCCGCACGCTCGAGTACCTGGCCGCCAACCGCCCTGTGCGCTTCCTGGTGAGCCTGGGCGACAACATCTACCACGGCCCCGGTGGCCGCGAGGACCAGTCCGGCGACGAGGACGACGACTGGTACTTCCCGTTCTTCCAGCCCTACCGGTACCTCGTCGACCACCTACCGCTCTACCCGGCGGCGGGCAACCACGACGGCGCCGACGAGGAGGCCAGCGACGACCGTCAGCAGCTGGCCGACAACTTCTACCTCGACCACCGCTTCGGCGAACGCCAGGAGAGGGGACGGGCGTCGCTCGGCCCCGGCCTCTTCTACCGGCTGCAGTTCGGGTCGCTGTTGGAGCTGCTGTGCGTAGACACCACGTGGGGCGAGGAGCGGGGGGTCCACTTCTTCGACGACGACCGCCACCGGCCGTGGCTGGAGCGGGCTCTCCCGGAGCAGGGGGAGCCCGTCGGCGGCGGCCAACCCGTCTGGCGCATCCCCTTCTGTCACCACCCCGCCCACTGCGCCGGGCCCCATCACGAGCCCATGAAGGAGCAGATCACCTCGCTCCTTCCGCTCTACCACCGGGCCGGGGTGCGGCTGCTGCTGAGCGGCCACGAGCACAACTTCCAGCACGGGCGCGTTGACGGGCTCGACTACCTCGTGGCCGGGGCCGCGGCCAAGCTCCAGGAGCGCCCGCCGTTCCGGTTCGCCGACGGCGGCACCCTGTCGTGGTCGGCCGAGCCCCACTGCCTCCTCGTCGAGGTCGCCGCCGACCGGCTCACGGTCACGGCCTTCGGGCCGACCGAGCCGGGCGCCG
>JBPCJV010000023.1:0-10008 GCA_051004925.1 Acidimicrobiales bacterium
GCTGGGTTGCGAGCGGTGGGGCGGGGGGCCGGGCCGGTTTGGCGGCCGTGGCCACTTCCCTTCCCGCCTCCGACCTGTTGCGGTGGTGGGCCCGGGCCCGCCTCGACGGCCGCGACCCGGATCCCCCCGACGACGGTGACCGCCCGGTGTGGGTCCGGCGCCAGCAGTCGCCTCCGGCCCCCATCAGCGGCGTCTGATCGCGGGGTGCCCGCCGGCGACGCTCGCACACCACTGCCGTTCGCCCCTCCGCCCCCCACCGCCGCGTGGCGGCACCACGAGGTGCGCGCCGGCTTCGAGGTCACGTGGTTCCACCGGGTCGACGACGGCTACCGCATCGAGGGGTGCACGACCGCCATCGAGGATGGACACGCCTGGGCCGTCGACTACACGATCGTGGTCGACCCGACCTGGACGACGCGCCACGCCCGGATCTCCGGCCGGTCGGACGCAGGCGCGCGCTCGACCACCGTCGAGGCCGACGGCGCGGGCCGATGGTGGGTGGACGGCGCGGTCGCCCCGCACCTCGACGGGTGCCTCGACGTCGACCTGGAGTCCTCGGCCATGACCAACGCATTGCCCGTGCACCGCATGGGCCTGGCGGTCGGCGGCCGGGCATCGGCCCCCGCGGCCTACGTGCGGACGCTCGATCTCGCCGTCGAACGGCTCGAGCAGCACTACGTGCGCCTGGCCGACGAGGCATCGCACCGGCGCTTCGACTACGACGCCCCGGCCTTCGACTTCGCCTGCCGCCTGGTGTACGACCACTCCGGTCTCGTCGTCGACTATCCCGGAATCGCGGTGCGCACCGGTTGACGCGCCAGACCTGGACGGCGCAGGACGACAGGGGGGATCATGTCCGTGTGATCGCGGGCGGCTGGTTCCTGGTCGGCGCACCCTGGGACTGCTCGGGCACGCGTCGAGGGGAGCGGGACGCTCCCGACGCGCTGCGCGGGGCCGGCCTGACCGGCCTCGTGGGCCGGGACCTCGGTGACGTCGCCACCGCCATCGACAGCACCGAGCGCGATCCCCGCACCGGGGTGCGGGCCCTGCCGGAGACGGTGTGCGCGGCCGAAGAACTGGCCGACCGCCTCTTCCAGGCGATGCACGAGCTGCCGGGACAGCGGCCCCTGGTGGTGGGCGGGGACTGCAGCATCCTGCTCGGGATCTTCCCCGCCCTGCGCAAGGCGATCGGCCCGGTGGGCCTGTGGTTCGTGGACGGCCATCCCGACTATCTCGACGGTCCCGGGTCCGACACCGGTGAGACGGCGGACATGGACCTGGCCGTGCTCAACGGCGACGGTGCCGCCCCGCTGGTCACCCTGGCCGGCATTCCGCCCATGGTCGCGGCGAGGGAGACGGTGCTACTCGGTCATCGCACGGAGGGCCTCGACGACGGCTCCCGGGCGGAGATGGCCCGCCTACCCGCCGACCTGCGCCGGATCGACGCCGCCACCCTGACCAGGGACCCGGTCGCGGCAGGCCGGCGTGGCGCGGCGTGGCTGGAACGTGCCGGGCGCGGCGCGTGGCTGCACCTCGACCTCGACGTGCTGCACCCCGGCTGCCTGCCTGCCGTCACCTACCCGCAGCCGGGCGGACCGGACTGGGAGCAGCTGTCCGCCGCCCTCCGCCCGATGGCCCGCTCACCGCGGCTGCTCGGGGCCAGCGTCGCCGACTTCCGGCCCGACCTGGACCCGTCCGGCGCACTCGCGACGCGCATCGTCGGCCTCCTCGACCACGTCCTGCCCTGAGATCTCGTTCCGATCAGGCTTCGGAGCGTCCTGGCCCTCCGAAACCTGACCAAACGGTGGTGGTGGCCCCGCCGGCGGCTACAGAGCCTGGATGAGGGGCTCGAGCTCGGCGCGGGTGACGACGTTGTCGAAGCGGGCCACGATGCGACCGTCGGCACCGATGACGAACACCCACGGCTCGTTCAGGTCGTCGTCGCGGAGGAGCCAGTCGGCGGCCGACTTGTTGATGGTGCTGGCCTGGAAGTCGCGCCAGATCTCGACGTGGATGAAGTCGGCCTTGGCCCCGTGATCGCGCGCCAGCTCGCCGACCAGGTCGGTGACCGGCCCACAGAAGCGGCTCGTGCAGTACACGGGCGTGGCGAACACCACAACGGCCGGACGCTGGGCCCCGATGGCGGCGGCGACGGTGGTGCCGTGCAACCCGGGATCGGGGACCTCGCCGTCGGTTCCGGCGCGCGAGTCGATGGCCGCCTTGGGGACGTCGGTCGAGGCCATGGTGAGGTTCTCGACCGGGAGGGCGGCGTCGCCCGGCGCGGCGATCCGGTGGCGGTCGGCCACCGCGAAGGCGCCCGTGCCCCGGCGCGACTTGCCGTCGATGCGCGCCGTGACCTCCACCTGCCAGAACCCCGGGCGGTCGAAGCCCACCTGCGTGGCGTACACACCCCGGGAGACGCCCTGCACGACGACGGGGTCGGTCGGGGCCGGGGTGGGCACGTCGCTGCCGGGGACCACGAGGAAGGTTCCCGTGGTGGCGGGGCCCGGGGTGGGCTCTCCCTGGGCCCTGCCTTGGCCGAGGAACGAGAACTGCATGGCCACGGTGCCGAAGCCCACGAGGCGCTGGTCGACGCTCAGGACCCCGGCGATGAACCGCGACGGCGGGCCGGCGGCGATGTCGAAGCTGGCCACCTCCACGACCAGCGCGTCGGGGTCGTTGGCCGGCGCCACCTTCTCCCCGCCCGACGAGCACGCAGCGACAAGGCCGGCGACCAGGACCGCGCACAGGGCGCGTACGGGGGCCGGCCTCATGCGCATTGCTCGCCTGCGATCGAGAGCCGCTCCAGGCTCTGCGCGGTCACGACGATCAGGAAGTCGAGGTCGGCGACCAGAGTGGGGGCGGTGGGCACGGCGGTCGCATCTGCAGGCACGGTGTTCGCATCTGCAGGCACGGTGTTCGATTCAGCAGGCACGGTGTTCAGGTCGGCCTCCACGGCTTGTTTGGCCTCGAGGAGGCGGGCGGCCAGGGCCCGATCGATGGGCTCGAGGTCGCGGGCGATGGTGTGCAGGGGATCGTGGGACTGAGCGTAGAAGGTCACCCGGGCCGAGTTCACGTCGCTCGCGGCCCGGTCCCTGGCCGTGCACAGACCCGGCAGGAGGTCCAGGACGGCGGGCATCGGCGGCGCCGTCGTCGCCGGTGAGGACGCGGTGGAACCGGGTGACGCGGTCCCGTCGCCACCCGTGTCGCACGCGGACAGCCCGACGACCAGGATCACGGCACCGATGGCGGCGAGCAGCGTCCCGCTCAGAGGGCCGCTCGGGCCCAGCGTCCCGCTCAGAGGGCCGCTCGGGCCCAGCGTCCCGCTCAGAGGGCCGCTCGGGCCCAGCGCCGAATGGCGGGTCACCAGCCTCCGGCCACCCGGCGCAGCACCCGAAGCGACCCCTGCCCCAGGTCCTCCTCCTCGGCGAAGGCGCCCGAGGCCAGCGCCCGGCAGTACACCTCGTGAGGCGGGCGGCCGCCGCCGGCGGGGTCGGCGAACACGTCGTGGATGGCCAGCAGCCCGTCGACGGCCACGTGGGGTGCCCAGCCCTCGTAGTCGGCGTGGGCCGGTCCCGCGCCGTGGCCACCGTCGACGAACACCATCCCCAGCGGCGTGCCCCAGCGGGCGGCCACGACCAGCGAGTCGCCGACGATGACGACGACGGTGTCCTCCAGTCGCGCCTCCTCGATCGTGCGACGCAGGAACGGCAGCGTGTCCGTGCGCCCGGTGCGGGGGTCGACCACGGCGGGATCGTGGTGGGGCCACCCGGGTTGGAGCTCCTCGGAGCCGCGATGGTGGTCGACGGCGAAGCACACCGTCGACGCCTCCCTGGCCGCCGCGCCCAGCCAGATGGTGGAACGGCCGCAGTACGAGCCCACTTCCAGCACGGGACCGACGACCGCTCCGACGCGGGCAGCGCGGTGCAGGGCGAGTGCCTCGTCGTCGGGCATGAAACCGCGCGTGGCGGTGGCCAGGGCCACGAGGTGGTCGTCCAGGGCTCAGCCCAGTCCCCCGCTCAGAGGGCCGCTCGGGCCCTGTCCCCCGCTCGGGGGGCCGCTCGGGCCCTTGTCGCTCACGCCGGCGGCGTCGAACGTGGCCATCTCCCGCAAGACCCGCGCCGACGCCTGGAGCAGGGGAAGGGCCAGGCACGCACCGGTGCCCTCGCCCAGCCGCATGCCCAGGTCGAGGAGGGGCTCCAGCCCCAGGTGGTGCATCGCCACCGTGGCACCGGGTTCGGTGGAGCGGTGCCCGGCGACGCAGTAGGCCACCACGGAGGGCGCGAGTGCGGCCGCAACCAGCACCCCCGCCAGGGCGATCACACCGTCGACCAGCACCGGGACCTTGGCGGCGGCCGCCCCCACCACGAAGCCGGCGATGGCGGCGATCTCCAGGCCGCCCACCGACGCGGCGACGGCCATGGGCCCGCCGGCGAGGGTGCCGTCGGCTTCGGCCCGGGCCAGGGCGGTCTCGACCACCGCCACCTTGTGGGACCAGGTGGCGTCGTCGATGCCCGTGCCCCTGCCCGTCACCGCAGGCGGTGGCCGGCCGCAGAAGGCGGCGACCAGGGCGGCGGCAGGCGTGGTGTTGGCGATGCCCATGTCGCCGGTCACGAGACACCGGGCGCCGCCGGCAATCAGGTCGGCAGCCGTGTTCGCGCCGACATCGAGAGCCAGCCCGGCCTCGGACGGCGTCATGGCCGGTTCCCGGGCCAGGTTGGCCGTGCCCGGCCGGACCTTGCGGTCGAGCAGGCCCGGCGCCGGGTCGAGGCGCCCGGCCACACCGACGTCGATCACGACGACCCGCGCCCCCACCTGGCGGGCGACGACGTTGATGGCCGCCCCTCCGGCACAGAAGTTGGCCACCATCTGGGCCGTGACCTCCTGTGGCCACGGCGACACCCCCTCAGCCAGCACTCCGTGGTCGCCGGCGAACACGGCCACGGTCGCCGGCTCGGGCATCGGCGGCGGCGACACACCCGCGACAGCAGCCAGGAGCACCCCCGCGTCCTCCAGACGGCCGAGAGACCCTCGCGGCTTTGTGAGGCGGTGGTGGTGGGCGGCGGCCTCGGCGGCGGCGTCGGTGTCGAGGGGGCCGATCGCGGCCGCGGCCCGGGCGAACGCCGTGGAGGCCGGACCGGTGACGCTCAAGTGGAGACGCCGCTGCTGCCTTCGAGGGCGGGGGGGCGGGGTTCGTGCTTGTGCACGAACAGCACCTTGTTGAGCACCACGAACTTGGCGATCCAGAGCACGCCGAACGCGGCCAGCCCGGCGGCCATCACGATGAAGGTGCGGAGGAGGTGAACAGTGGTGACGTCCTCGGCAAACGACTTGGCGAAGTCGGTGGCAACGGTGGAGATGACGAGCCCCAGCATGGCCATGGCCCAGAAGGGGACGACCTCCTTCATGAAGTGCGACCTGCCGGTCTTGCCCCAGACCCAGGCCCGGTTGAGGTAGTAGGACGGGATGGCCGACACCCCGACGGCCAAGATGTTGGCGTTGCGGGCCGACTTCCAGTGCATGAGCCCCAGCGTGATGAACAGCAGGATCTCATAGGTGATCACCGAGACCACCGAAACCATGCTGTAACGAACGAGCTTCTTACCCTCGGGAGCGCGCGCCCAAGTCCGCAGCCCCGAGGGCGTGAGATCCATGTCCCGATGGTATCCGGCCCGGCGAAGGAGCCTGTGGAGGCGGCGGGGGTACGGTTCACCACATGAGCCAGGGAACGACCGTCGAGGCCCTCACGCTGGCGGTCGCCGCCCAGGTTCCCGTGCTGCTGTGGGGAGCCCCGGGCACGGGGAAGACGTCGGCCATCACGGCCATGGCCGACGCCATGGGCTGGCCCATCGAGACGGTGATCGCCGCCATCCGTGAGCCCTCGGACTTCGCCGGCCTGCCCATCGTGCGCGGGGCCGAGGTGGAGATGGCCCCGCCCCGCTGGGCGCAGCGCCTGGCCGCCTCCGGCAACGGCCTGCTCTTCCTCGACGAGATCTCCACCGCCCCTCCGGCCGTGCAGGCCGCCCTGCTGCGGGTCGTGCTCGAGCGGGTGGTGGGCGACCTCCCGCTGCCCGACGGCGTGGTCGTCGTCGCCGCCGCCAACCCGCCCGAGCAGGCCGCCGACGGGTGGGACCTCGCCGCGCCGCTGGCCAACCGCTTCTGCCACCTCGACTGGTCGGTGGAACCGGCGGCCCTCGCCCAGGGCCTGGCCGGCGGATGGGACGCCCCCCAGGTCCCGACCCTGCCCGCCGGATGGCAAGCCGCCATCCCGGCCACGAGAGGGGTCATCTCCGCCTTCATCACCGTGCGTCCGGGCCTGGCACTCGACCTGCCCACCGACGCGGCCCGGGCGGGGCGGGGCTGGCCCAGCCCCCGCACGTGGGACATGGCGGCCTGCCTGTGGACCGCGGCACACGCCGCCGGGGCGTCCACCGAGGCGGAGACGGCGCTGATCACCGGCGCCGTCGGCGACGGCGCCGGCATCGAGCTGCTGATGTGGGAGATGGAGATGGACCTCCCCGACCCCGAGGAGGTGCTGGCCGACCCCGACTCCTTCCAGGTGCCCGAACGCGGCGACCGGGCCTACGCCGTGCTGTCGTCGGTGGCCGCCGCGGTGGCCGCCGACCCGACCATCGAGCGCTGGCTGGCCGGGTGGCGGGTGCTGGGCAAGTCCGGCGAGCAGGCCCCCGACGTGGCCGCCGTCCCCGCCCGCGTGCTGGCCCAGTGCCGGCCCAAGGGTGCCCCCGCCCCTCCCGAGGCCAAGCTCTTCGCCGCCTTGTTCAAGGGCGCCGGCTGGGTGTGAGCCTCGGCGGGTCCTGTCCCGTGGCCGGCCCCTCCCACCGCCCTCCGGGCGGCGGGCCCCTCCCCACGGGCCACCCGCCTCGGGAGGGTGAATGCGACGCCCTTCGGGCGGCTGACTGTCTCCGCTGATGGCGGCCGAGCTCGACACCCAGAAGCTGGTGCTGGCCCGGATGTGGGCGGTGGGACGCCACCCGTACATGGCGGCGGCCATCTTCGCCTCGCCGGTGATCGCCGCGCCGGGGTTGGGCAAGGTGGCCGTCGACGCGTCGTGGCGCCTCTACGTCGACCCCGACCTGGTTGACGAGTGGAGCGTGGAAATCCTCGGCAGCCTGCTCGTGCACCACGCCGGACACCTGGTGCGCGACCACGCCGGGCGGGCCCGGAACCTGGGCGTCGAGCGCCACAGCTCCAAGGGCTGGGCCCTGGCCGCCGACGCCGAGATCAACGACGACCTGGTGGGAACCGGACTGCGCCTGCCCGACAGCCGGGTGGTGCCCCAGGAGCTGGGCTGGAAGCCGGGGAGACTCGCCGAGGAGTACTTCCACACCAAGCACCTGGAGACCGACAACGAGCCCGACTGCGGCAGCGGCTCCGACAGCCAGGTGCGCGACTGGGAGATGGGCGGCGACCAGGGCAGCGGCATGCCGCCGGGCGAGCGCCACCTGCTGCGCAGCCAGGTGGCCAACGACGTCCTCCGGTACATGCGAGAGGGACGGGGACGGCTGTCGGCGGGGTGGAAGCGCTGGGCCGAGAACCAGCTCGATCCCAAGGTCGACTGGCGGCGGATCCTGGCTGCGGAGATCCGCAAGGGCGTGAGCACGGTCACCGGAAGGGTCGACTACACCTACCGGCGGCCGTCGCGGCGGGCCCACGCCACCCCCGGCATCGTCCTGCCCGCGCTGGAGCGGCCCGTGCCCGAGGTGGCGGTCGTGGCCGACACGTCGGCGTCGATGTCGGAGGCCCAGCTGGCGCGCCTCCTCGCCGAGATCGACGGCGTGCTGAAGGGCGTGGGCCTGGCCCGGGGGCAGGTCCGGGTGCTGTCGGTGGATGCCGCGGTGAAGAGCGTGCGACGGGTGGCCACCGCCGCCGCCGTCGACCTGGTGGGCGGCGGCGGCACCGACATGGGCGCCGGCCTCGAGGCAGTGGGCCGCCTGCGGCCCCGGCCGTCGGTGGTGGTGGTGCTCACCGACGGCCTCACACCTTGGCCCGACGAGGCGCCCAAGGCGATGAAGGTCGTCGTGTGCATGGTGACGAACACCCAGCAGGGCCGGGGGGGCCGCCCCTGGGCCGCCCCCGCCTGGGCCAGAGTGGTCCACGTCGACGAGTAACCGGGGAAGCCGCGAACAAGCACTGACGTGGGAAGATCGTCGGCTGTGACTTTGCCGAGGCGACCTCGCTGGTACCACCACATCGAACCGATGTCGGCCACCCTCGAGTGCGAGGGGGACGAGCACCGGTTGTCGTGGCAGCGGGGGAAGTTCGTGCTCCACGACCACGACCTGTCGTCGGAGCGGGCCATGCTCGTGCTCGGCGGCGAGCCCTCGCCCTGCCTGCGCGCCCTGCGCATGTGGCGGGACCAGTTCGGGATGCCGCCGGAGATCTTCGCCCAAATGCACACCTGGCTGGGCGACGACGCGGTGCTCGCCCCGCCCGAGATGGACCTTCCCCGCCAGCTGGGCATGACCCTGAGCTGGGCCCGGTCGTGGCGCCACTGGCGCTCCCTCGACAAGCACGGGCGGCTCCTCCAGGAGCAGGCCCACGTGTTGGCGCTGCCACTGTTCCGCGAGCACCTCCTGCTCGAACGCCAGCGCTTCGGGTGCCGGGTCATCTCCTCGGCCAAGGTTCAGATCGTCGCCGACACCGATGTCGTGGGGGTGACGGGGAAGATGGACAAGGTCCGGGTCGCGGCGGCCGTCACCCTGCACCCGTCGTGGCTGGTCGAGGTCTGGCCCCGGGGGTTCGCAGTGGTCGACGGCGCCTTCGTCATCGACGTGGCCGAGGACTCGCTGACCACCCCGCTCGTGCGGGCCGCCCGGTGGGACGACCGCGAGGCCGGCCTGCGCAAGCCCGTGACCGTGCTCGCCCGCCTGGCGCGTGGGGCCGACGGGCAGTGGGGCCTGTCGTGGGAGGGCTCCACCCCCGACGGGCAACCGGCGTGAGCGCCGAAAGCACCGCCGCACCCGCCAACAGGAGCGAGGACCGGAGCGCAGCGAAGGACCGCAGCGACCCAGCCAACACGGAATTGGCGGCCGAGCAGGCGGTGATCGACCACGCCTACGCCCGCATCGAGGCCATGCGCGAGCAGGCCCGCATGGTGGCCGCCGGCATCCTCGACCAGGGGCCGGGCGGAACGCATTCGGCCCGCCTCGAGCGCGACGTCCGCCTGCACGTCACCGAGCGCCGCCTGGCCGAGCTGCGGGTGGGTGACGCCCCGATCTGCTTCGGCCGCACCGACCACGACGACGGCGAGCGCCTGTACATCGGGCGGGTGGCGGTGTCCGACGACACCAACGACGCCCTGATCGTCGACTGGCGGGCCCCGGCCGCCGAGCCGTTCTACCGGGCGACCGGCCGCCATCCCATGGGCCTCACCCGGCGTCGCCACTTCGTGCTGCGGGGCCGCCGCCTGGTGGCCATCGACGACGAACTGCTCGACCCCGACCACGACGACGGAGACCTGGTGCTCGTCGGCGAGGGCGCCCTGCTCGCCACCCTCGAGCGGTCGCGCACGGGGCGCATGGGCGACATCGTGGCCACCATCCAGTCGGAGCAGGACGAGGTGATCCGGGCCCCCCTGCCCGGCATCCTGGTGGTGGAGGGGGGGCCAGGGTCGGGCAAGACGGCGGTGGCCCTGCACCGGGCCGCCTACATCCTCTACACGCACCGCTTCCCGCTGGAGCGCGCCGGGGTGCTCCTCCTGGGGCCCAACCGCGTGTTCCTCCGCTACATCGAAGACGTGCTCCCCTCGTTGGGTGAGCACACGGTGGTGTTCGCCACCCCGTCCGGGTTGCGCCCCGGCACGCCGGTGCGCGGCGTCGACCCGCCGGCGACGGCATGGATCAAGGGCGACGCCCGCATGGCCGAGGTGACCGCCCGCGCCGTCGCCCAGCGCCAGCAGGCCCTGGCCGAGCCCGCTGTCGTCTCGTTCGGCCGACACCGCCTCACCGTCTCGGTGGCCGACTCCGCCCGGCTGGTGGCCCGGGCGAG
>JBPCJV010000024.1:0-14226 GCA_051004925.1 Acidimicrobiales bacterium
ATGAAGGACCGCGCTGGCGAACCGTTCCCACGACGCCGACCCAGATCCCCGTATCAACGGCCTCGACGCCTACTCCTGACACTGGAGAGGCGCATCGGGCGCGCTCTCGTCTGGAGGGCCCCGTGTCCGGAACCGGTTCTACTCGTCTCGGTCCCATGTCGCGTCCCGTCGAGCTGGGGGTGAAGCCGACCGGCGGCTCCCCGGTCCCCGCCGTCGCCGGAGTCACCGTCGAGGTCGTCTACGAGGTCGCCGATCTGGGCCCCGACGACCGCCCGACCCTGGTGCAACGATCGGTTCGGTTCCAGCTGGACGCGGAGCTGCAGGGGAGCGTCCGGCTCCTCGACGTGGCCTCGACGTCGTTGAGGGTGAGCCTCCTCTCGGTGGACGGCGCGTCGCTCGTGACCCGGGTCTTCCCCATCCCGGACGACAACCAGGTCATGTGGGGACTCGAAGCCGACGAGCTCGACCGGATCGCCGACGGCGGACAACAGGTCCCCCGCACCACGGTGCCCGTTCCGGTGAGGCGCTCCGCCCGCATGGTGGCCACCGGATCCGTCACCGTCGACTTCGCCCGCTCCTTCGTGGCCGTGCTCCCGGTCCTCGACGCCGCCGCCCTCACGGCGACGGGGCTGGAAGAGGTGTTGAGCACGCAACAGGGGACGCGCATCAGCTCCCTGGAGATCACCGGCCAGGACGTCGGTGCCCTCACCCAGCTGCCCTGGCAGCCCGCCCACCTGGGCGTCGACGGAACGGTGGCTGCACAGTTCGCCAAGCAGACCTCCATCGGCTGGCTGTGGTGGCTCATCGGTGAGCACCAGGTGATCGGGTTCATGGTGGACCACCTCACCGACACCAACCCGCGAGCGGTGATCCTCACGCTTCCCGCACTCTCGTCGCCACCGGGCCCCACCCCCGGGTCCACGACTCCGGGACCGGCGCACCACGGTGGCTCGGGTCAGGTGGTCCCGGCCGACGTGACCGAGGCCGAGCTGGCCGACAACCCCGGCATCTTCGCCGAGGACCCGGGAACCTTCTGCAAGCCCTTCTCGAATCCAGAACGGGTCGTGAGCGAAACCGCCTTCTCGGTGGTGGCCCGGATCACGCAACCCGACATCGGACCCGTCGGCTCCACCAGGTTGCGGTCCATGAGCGTCCTCCAACTGGAGCCTGAAGTCGTGGACCCAGTGATCACGCGCGGCCTGGCCGGTCTCCTGGGTCGTCTGGCGCCGGCACGGCGCAAGCGCGTCGGCTACCACGACGGCGCGCGCCTTCGACCCGAGCACCGACCTCCTGCCGGCCCGGCATGCCCTGCTCGAGCGCTACACCGGCCTGTTGCGAGCTCTTCCGTCGGGTCGCGCCCCGATGGACGCCGAGCACGCCCTGCAGTGGGAGGACGACATGGCGCAGTACCAGGGGGCGACCATCGCCCTCGGGCACATCCTCGAGTTCCGCGTGCGCTGGCGCTCGAACGGGTACTCGCTCGGAACCGTCGCGAAGACGCTCACCCTCGCTCCCCCGGCAGACCAAGCGCATCCAGAAGATCGCGTGGCAGCGCACCGAGAGCGCCCGCCGCCGCGAGCTCACGCAGCTGTTCGACCAGGAGAACGACTCGGTGGTGCGCGAACGCGACTACAGCGACGCCGTCTCCGCCAACCTCAGCGAATGGGCCTCCGGTTCGTCGAGCTCGTCCACCAAGAGCGTGGCCGGCGGCATCGGATTCGCCATCCCCGGCCTCATCGGTGGCATCGGCGGCGGGGCCGGATCGGCCCACAGCAGCTCACACCAGGAGGGCGGGCGGACCACGACCGCCAGCGAGCAGCAGCGCCTCCGCGACGCGATCCGCCGCCACGGTGACGCGCTGCGGAAGTTCGAGAGCACCGTCGTGAACGAGGTGACCCAGACGGAGACCGTGACGGGCACGACCGAGGTGATCCGGAACCCGAACTACGGCCACGCCCTGACCGTCATCTACTACCAGATACTTCGCCACCTAAAGGTCACCACCGAGTTCGCCGGCGTGCGCGAGTGCCTCTTCGTGCCGTTCGCGGTCAAGCCGTTCGACGTCCAGCGCGCCTACCGCTGGCGCGAGTCGCTTCAGGCGTACATCCGGTCGCCGAGGTACTCGCGGGCCTTGGGCCACCTGAAGGACGTGGCCACGAACTTCTCCACGTCCACCATCGCGCCCAGCCCCCGCGCCAACCAGGAGCTGACGTACGTGCGCGGCTCGATCTACGTGTCGCTGGCCGTCGAGCGGCCGCAGGACAATGCCGAGGGCGGGTTCGATGCTGCGTTCTGGCAGGTCGCCCAGCCCCTGCTCGACACACGCCCTCGGGATCTTCTCCGCGCTTTCGTCGCTGGCCGCCCACCAACGTGACCGCCAGTTCCAAGCCGAGCACGCCCTCGGGATGGCCGCCCGCTGGTCGGACCGGCTCAACCTCCAGCTGAGCAACGGGCGACCGCTGCGCGCCGACTGCACCCTTGCGTCGAGGTACGGGTTCAACCAGGTCGTACGGATCGACTTCACCATCCCGGCCGAGGAGCTTCGGGGCCTCAGCCGCCAGTCGCTGACCCAGCTGCGGATCACGCCCGAACTCTCGCTACCCCCGGGGTCGTCGCCAACCTGACCCGTGTCTCGATCACCTACAACACCGACCGCTTCGAGCACGCCGTCGAGGGGCGCACCGGCACGAACGACCTCGTGAAGCCGATCACCGGTCAAGCCGACCTGGCCAACATCGCCCTTCCCCTGGACGCGTGGGAACGGGTCGACGAACAACTCGAGATCCGCCGGAGCGTGGACGAGCTCGTCGAACACCTCAACGAGCACGTCGAGTACTACCACAAGGCCATCTGGTGGCGGATGGACCGCGACCGCCTGCTCATGATGCTGGACGGGTTCTATGTACCCGACACGAACAACGTCAGCGTGGCGTCGATCGTCGACCGGGAGCCCGTCGCCATCATCGGCAACAGCCTCGTTTACGCCGTGGGCGCGGCCTCGTTCCTGGGCTACGGCAAGATCACGACGCCGGCGGCGCTCGTCAATCTCTATGCCGACCGCAAGCCCGTCTCCGACCCTCTGCTCGTGAGCCTCCCGACCGACGGTCTGTACGCGCAGACGATCATGGACGAGTGCGCGGCGCTCGAGGATCACTACGGGAACACCGACTGGGTCCTCGACGATCCCGAACCCGAGCTGGGCTCGATCGATCCTGCCCTGCTGGGCAGCCGGCAGACCGACACCACCCCCGGGACGACTCCTACGCCGTTCCCGGGAACGATCATCAACCTCCAGAACGCGCCTGACGCCCCGGCCCCGCAGGGGTTCGACGCCATCCTCAGTGCGGTGACGAACGCCAATGCCTTCCGCGACATGGCGGGACTGGCCGGCACGCAGGCCAACGCCCGGGCCGCGCTGGAGACGGCGGCCGGCCTGGCCACGAACTTCGGCAACCAGGCGGCTGCGCTCGAGTTGGCCAAGCTGGCCAAGGCCGAGCAGGGCACCCGGACCGCCGATCAGAAGCTGGCGTCCATCAAGAACGCCAAGGACAAGGGCCTGGCGACCGATGCCGACGCCACTGCGCAGGCGAAGAGTGTGCTGGAGGCCATGAACCCCGACGCCGGGGGCACGGACCCGCCGCACACGGATCCGGCGATCAACGCGGCGATCGACGCGGCCACGGAGGTGCCGGGAAGCACGATCGAGGCGACTACCGGGGAGGGAAGCACCCGGGTGACGATCGGGGACGACAAGGAGGACTCCAAGCGGGGTCCGTTCATCATCGAGGTCGACGTGACCCCGGGTCTCCGATGCTTCGACCCGGGAACGAACTTCACCGGGAAGACGAAGCTCAGCGTGCGAGGCAAGGGCCTGCCCAGAGGAGCGACGCTTCGCTGGAGCGTGCCCCCGTCGGAGACCGGGAAGTACACCATCACGCAATCGACGTCGCCGTCGGGGGTGAGCACGGTGGAGATCTCAGGGATCCGCCCCGGCGTCTCGGCCATCGACGTCGAGGCGATCAGAGGCGGGACGGTGCTGCAGAGCATCAAGTTCCCGCTGTCGATCCCGCAGTTCGTCACCATCGACGACGACAACGCGCAGGTCGATGCCTTCATGACGGCGAACAACTTCCACGCGGTCCAATCGGAGATACTCGACGCCGCCCGCGACGTCGTACGACTCCTGCTGCTCTCCGAGGCGAACGTCCGGCTCATCTGGAAGTCGAGCGGCGGATCCGTCCCCGCTCACGTCCCGGCCGGCTTCGTGACGAAGGTGTCGATCCTCAACAACGATCCGTCGGGCCAGGAAACTACGGCGAGGCGGACCCAGGTCCTTCGGCCGGCGGCGTGGGGACACGGCATTCGACGAGGTCGTCAACGTGTACCTCGCGTCGTACCTCGCTCAGGCGGTGGCGTCGACCGATGTCGACATCACCACCAACCAGCTGGTTGCGGTCCTGGCGTCGTTGCAGGCGTCCGACCCGGTGACCGAGTCGTGAATCATCCGAATCTTCGGTCGGCTCCTCGGCGAGACCCTCGCGCACGAGCTGTATCACACGCTCCTTCCCGTGCCGTTCAACCACAACGTCAACGATGCCGGGAACCCGGTCGACACGCGGGACCTGATGGACCAGGGCTCGGAGCGGTCGTTCCTCGAGCGCACAGGGATCGTCGCCTTGAGCACCGCCCCCGCCGACTTCATCGCCAACCTCACGGACACCGGGATCGGCGCCATCAACCGCCTGACCGGTGGCCACCTGGCCCATATCCGGAGTCACTTCCCCATCCCGCCGGCGCCGCCGTTCGACAAATAGGAGCCGGTGACACCTCCCGTGTTGCCGTGAACCCTGTTGCCCTGAGGGCCTGGTCCTACGGGTTGGGGACGCTGGCGAAGTAGGCGTCCTGGCGATACCCGCACCGCCCACCTCGACAGGCGGTATTCCGCAGGTCGGTCCAGTAGGCGACCACCGCATCGGGCGTCACCGCGATGGCGGAGTAGTCACCGACGCTCGCAGCCGGGAACGGGAAGTCGGGGTTCGGGCCGCCTCTGCTGGCCAGGTTGTCGCGGGTGGGTTCGGAGAGGGCGGTACTGACCCGCTGGAACGTGAACTGGAGCGAGCCGGGTGTGACCTCGCTGGCGAGTGTGTAGCCGTACTTGTGGTTCGCGAGATCGTAGGCACGGTCGAAGAACCCCACGTGGAGCCGGCCCTCGGCGTCGTAGGCGGCGAACGGCATGAACTGGTCGTTGCGCCGATCGAGGGTGATGGGGGCGGTCCAGGTGGCGCCGCCGTCAAAGGACTGGCTGACCACGATGTCGGCATTGGTCACTGCCGTGTACGGGTCGGTGTCCACGGGGTGGGGTGCGTTGCGGTCGTCGTACCACACCACGGCGTAGTGGCTGGGATCGCTGGGGTCCACCGTAACGTTGCCGTCGGAGTTGACGCCGAACTGGCTGTCCTGGAGGGTCTGGTAGCCGCCGGAGGCGAGCGGGTAGTCGTGCTCGTTGATGCCGTCGTAGGACTGGCCGATCAGGTACGGCCCCCCCGTACGCTCCCCTGTGAAGGGATCCAAAGTGACAGCCAGGTACTTGTTGCGACCCAGGGCCTTCTCGGCGGCGTCGTCCGACTCGTAGGTGTGCTGGAAGGTGACGACCGCCCCGGCGGCGGTCATGGCCACTCCGTTGCCGAAGGTCTGGTCGCAGGCGTCGTCGCACTGGCGGCCCTCGCAGAAGGGGGCATGGCCGGAGATGATCTTCGGCGGCGACCACGTGACGCCGCCGTCGGCGCTCACCGACGCCGCCACCGGCGCGCGCTTGAGCACGAAGCCCTGCCCGTACACGTTCCGGATCCAGTTCACGAGCACGCGGCCGTTGCCGAAGGCGGCGATCTTGGGATGGTCGTTGAAGACTCCGCGCCCACCGTGGAACACGCCGGTGGCGACGGCCACCGGACGCGACCACGTTCGACCGCCGTCGGTGGAGTGGGTCACGACCGTGTCGTTGCGGCTGCCGTCGAGGCTCGAGTAGTTGCTGGCCAGGTAGACGGTGCCGGCGTCGTCGAACGCCACCGAGGGGTCGGCGGTGGCGACGCCTGGCTCGTAGTCGATGGCGTAGGTCGTCCAGCTCTTCCCCCCGTCGAAGCTCACGTGGGGGCGGCTGAGGATGGTGATGCCCCCGGCCGGCGGTCGGACGATCTCGATGGCTGCGCCCACGATGTTCCTGGGATTCGTGGGGTTGACGGCGATCGTCGTCTCGAAGTTGTTGCCGTCGGTCTTGCAGTCGGTGTTGACGTTGGCCGCCTTCGACCGAGGCGTGGTGCAGAGCGCGGCCGAGCCGCCGTCCGGCCCTCCGTCCCCGGAGGGTGTGGCGGCGCCCGCAGTGCTCGTCGCCACCAGGGGCAGGCACAGCAGGGCCGCCATGGCCAGGATCCCGACCTTCGTCTTCATCAGAACTCCCGTCTGTTCTTGTCCGGATTCTGACAGGCGGCGGGAAGGATTGCACCCGGACCGCTCGGCCACGACGGCGGCCCGTAGGTACCCTGGCCTTTCAGGCCCCCCGACGAGGCCCGTCGACGAACCCACCCGCGTGAGGAACCCATGATCGAGACCAAGCGCTCCTTCCGACGGTCACTTGTCGTCACCCTGGCCGTCGTGGTGGCGGGCATGATCACCGCCGCTCCGGCCCAGGCCGCCACCACTCGGGCCCCGGTGGCAACCGGGCTGGCCTCCCCGGCCGCCTTCACCTTCGCCCCCGACGGACGCATCGTCTACGGCGAGCGGCTCACGGGCCAGGTGCGGATGCTCACGCCGGGCGCGGGCACCAACACCCTTCTGTTCACCGTGCCCGACCTTGCGACGACCGGCGAGCAGGGGCTCCTCGGTGTCGCCCTGCACCCCGCGTATCCCACCACGCCGTACGTGTACCTCTACGCCACCCGCACTGTCGGCGGCGTGACCGAGAACCACATCATCCGGGCCCGCCTGATCACCGGGAGGGGTTGGGCGTTGGCCGTCATCTACAAGGCGCCGGCCTCGACCGTGCACAACGGTGGCCGGATCATGTTCGGGATCGACGGCAAGTTGTACGCCGTGGTGGGTGACCGCCAGGACCCCGCGAACTCCCAGAACCTGAACAACACCCACGGCAAGATCCTGCGCATGACCCCGGCGGGCGGCGTCGTTCCCAACAACCCGTTTCCGAACTCGTTGGTCTGGGCCTACGGCGTCCGCAACTCGT
This sequence comes from Acidimicrobiales bacterium, assembly GCA_051004925.1. Taxonomy (GTDB): domain Bacteria; phylum Actinomycetota; class Acidimicrobiia; order Acidimicrobiales; family AC-14; genus DATAQC01. The sequence goes on from JBPCJV010000024.1 coordinate 7,235, forward strand.
TCGGGTTCACCTTCGACCCCCAGACCCGCGTCCTGTGGGAGACCGAGAACGGGCCGGCCTGCAACGACGAGCTGAACCGCGTGGTCAAGGGTGGGAACTACGGGTGGGGCGCCACACAGACGTGCGCCACGCCGCCGGCGCCACCCCTCAACACCAACCGTGACGGCCCCAACCCGATCCTTCCCGCCAGCTTCTACAACCCCACCACTGCTCCCACGGGAGCGGCGTTCTGCTCGGGCTGCGGGCTGGGTGCAGGCGCCGAAGGCCACCTGTTCTACGGCACCTTCAACACCAAGCAGATCCGCGAGGTCACTCTCGACGCCCAGCGCACGACCGTCGTCTCCGAGACGCTGGCCTACCAGAACGCCATCGGGATCCTGAGCGTCGAACGCGGGACCGACGGTGCGCTGTACTTCAGCGACAATGCGGGGATCTACAAGCTCGTCTCCACCTGACCGGGCATCGCCCAGACCCAAGTGAGGAACGCATGATCGACCTCAGCGGCTCCGTCCGTCGCTTCCTGCTCGTCGCCCTGGCCGTCGTGCTCGCAGGGACGGCGTCGGCCGTGCCGGCCCATGCCGCGACCACGGCTACCCCGGTGGCCACCGGGCTGGCCTTCCCGGCCGCCTTCACCTTCGCCCCCGACGGGCGCATCTTCTACGGCGAGCGGTTCACGGGCCAGGTGCGGATCCTCACGCCGGGCCCGGGTACCAACACCCTCTTCTTCACGGTGCCCAACGTGGTCACCGACGTCGAGCAGGGCCTCCTCGGGATCGCCCTGCATCCCGCGTACCCGAACACACCGTACGTGTACGTCTCCGCCACCGGCACCGTCGGCGGCGTGACGGAGAACCAGATCGTGCGGGTGCGCGACGTGGGCGGGGTGGGCTCCAAGATGACGGTCATCCACCGGGCCCCGGCGTCGGCTGTCCACAACGGCGGCAGGATCATGTTCGGGCCCGACAAGAGGCTCTACGTGGTCGTCGGCGACCGCCAGGACCCGGCCAACTCCCAGAACCTGAACAACACTCACGGCAAGATCCTGCGCATGACCCCATCGGGTGCCGTCCCCGGCGACAACCCCATCGCCGGGAGCCTGATCTGGGCCTACGGCATCCGCAACTCGTTCGGGTTCACCTTCGATCCCCAGACCCGCGTCCTGTGGGAGACCGAGAACGGGCCGGCCTGCAACGACGAGCTCAACCGTGTCGTCAAGGGCCGCAACTACGGCTGGGGCCCGACCCAGACGTGCGCCTCGCCGCCGGCGCGACCCCTCAACACCAACCGCGACGGCCCCAATCCCGCCCTCCCCGCCAGCTTCTACAACCCCACCACCGCCCCCACCGGTGTGGCGTTCTGCTCGGGCTGCGGGCTCGGTGCAGGAGCCGAGGGCCACCTGTTCTACGGCGCCTACAACAGCAGGCAGATCCGCGAGGTCACCCTCGACGTCGTGCGCAAGACCGTCGTCTCCGAGATCCTGGCCTACCAGAACGACGACGGGATCCTCGGTGTGGAGCGCGGGCCGGACGGCGCCCTCTACTTCAGCGATCCGGTGGGCATCTACCGGCTCGTCTCGAGTTGACCCAGGTCCTGCCCAAACCGTTCCACTTCGACCAGCAGTGGGTCTTCCCGGTGTCGCCGGGCGAGTTGTGGGCCGTCCTGTCGCAGACGGAGCGGTTCCAGGACTGGTGGCCCTGGCTACGCAGGTTCGATTCGCCGGGGCTGGTGGAGGCAACCGTGTCGGAGTGCGAGGTGCGCGCTCCGGTGCCCTACAGCCTCAGGTTCCGGGTGGAGATCGTGTCCGTCGTACCCGAACGGCTCGTGGACACACGGGTGTCCGGAGATCTGGAGGGCCCGGCCCGCCTCGAGATGGCGGCCCACCGCGACGGTTCCGAAGCGAGCCTCCGCTGGGACCTCGAGCTTCGGGATCCCCTGCTCCGCGCCGGGGCCGTGGCCGCCCGACCCCTGATGGAGTGGGGCCACATCTGGGTCATCGAGTCGGGAGTAGGCCAGTTCCGCCGGGTGGCGCTGGGTTGTTCGCCATGATCTCGGCGAGGGTCGAGGCGCGCACGGGTCGGTAGTCCCACACGTCGACGCCCACGTTGATCATGCGGCCCCACTGTCGCCATCGTTCGTGGACGTGCCCGTGGAGCAGCCACTGGCCGCGGTCGGTCGGGCGGTGCTCGACGTAGCGATCGTGGTCGTGGCTGTCGCCCACGTACGGGAAGTGGCAGGCGAGCACACCGACGCCTCCCAGGTCGAGTGCGACTTCGCCCTGGTGGACCTCGTCGAACCCGGCGTCGAGATAGCGGTCGACCCAGCGCTGCGACCGGCGGCCATGCCCGGCCCAGCACCGGTCGTGGTTGCCGGCGACAAGATGCTTCCTGCCCGTCAGACCCCCGATCACAGGCGGCGTGCGGTCGGTCGGGACGGGGGCGACGTCGCCCAGCACCCAGACGGTGTCTGCCGGCTCGACGGTGTCGTTCCATCGGTCGATCAACGCCTTGTCCATGGCGGCGACATCGGGAAACGGCCGGCCGCAGTATCCGATGATGTTGGCGTGACCGAGATGGAGATCAGCGGTGAACCACGTGGTCATCCCGGCCACCTCACAACCGGGGCCATTCTGTGTTCGGGCGTCTGTGTCGTTACGCCCGCCCGGCGCGGTCCTGTCCGGAGCAGGTGCAGTTGTCGGTCGCCATACCGCATCCGTTACAGGCCACCCGGCCCTCGTGGTCGTCGATGTGGACGCCGTTGCCACATATGGCGCAGGTGGCGCCGGAGAGATCGGTCGCTTGGGTCATGCTGCCTCCTCGTGTCGGCCGGACCAGGATAGGCCGCCCGGGCCCCGGGCGTCCCGAGGGCCGGTCGGTTCCGAACACCCGTGAGCCGGAAAGCATGGAGAACGGGTGGAGAATGAAGCCGATGAGGGCGACGACACCAGATCGGCCGATCGCAGCACCGTCGGGGACGCGCAGGGTGCTGCGCCCGCCCGGCGGCGAGTAGAATGAGTCCCTCCATGATGGGGAGGCAGGTACCCGGCGCCGTCTGTCGCGGCTCCGAGCCCACCTCCCACCCGATTCCCGGTACCGCCGAGAGGTGTCCAGCGGCTCCCAGTGACGTCAGCGTAACGACCTTGACGGCCCCGAAGGTGCTGCGTTGACGCCGTATGAGGTCCTGGGTGTCTCCCCGAAGGCCTCGCCCAAGGAGATCACCGAGGCCTACAAGACGCTGGCCCAGATCTTCCATCCCGATCGCTTCGCCGGGAGCCCCGAGCACGTCAAGGCCGAGGCCGAGCGGCGGATGAAGAACCTCACCCAGGCCTACGCCCTGGCCCGCAAGGGCGGGGGCGTGACGATGCCTGGCCAGAAGAAGTCGGCGCAGGACCAGGGGACCGTCGAGCAGGCCTGGGAGGCGGCCGCCCGCGAGCGAGTGGCTCGCGCCGCCCGTGGGGTGCCCTGGCAGGAAGGCGTCCGGGCCCGGGCCCGGGCTGAGGCCGAGGCCAAGGAGAAGAGGGCGGCCCGTGAGCAGGCCGCCACCCACGGCAAGGCCATCGCCCGGCACAAGAGCCGCACCGAACCGGGTGTCCTGGCCGGCATCGGCGAGGCCCGCCACACCAACCGGATCCTGTGCCGAGACTGCAAGAGCATCCAGTGGCTGCCCGACGGCTGGGAACCCACCCTCTACGACACCAACTACTACTGCTCGATCTGTGGCCGGTTGCTGCTGTCGCGTTGACGCATCCTCGCCTACGGGGCCCGATCGGCCCTTCGAGCGGCAGTGATCCGACTGCTAGTTGTGAATCACATCTAGCAGTCGGCGACACTATTCGAGGCACATCTAGAGGTTCACGACACTCTTTCGCCGATCTCCAGTTGTTCGTACAATGCGGCCGTCCGCCGAGCTGGAGTGTCGAATGGTCCTGTGGTACATCGCCGCAATTCTGCTGATCGTCGTCATCCCACCCGTAGTGCTCCTCTTCCTCAACCGGGTGATCCGCCCGATCATGGAGATCGACAAGTACGTCGACGATGTCCTCGAGCACGGTGTGCTCCTCAGCGGCACGCTCGACGCGGTGCCCAACCTCATCCGCACCTGTGAGCTCACAGGAATCGCCCGTCTCAACGTCACCCGGTACGGCCTGGCCCTGGCCCGGCTGCTCCCCGACTGACGCTGCCCCCCGACTCACGCCGCCCCGCCGCACAACAGAAGGAGACAACCGTGGGCCTCGCAACAATCCTCACCCTCGTGGGCACGGCGATCATCGTCGCCGCCCTCGCCCTGTACCTGATCGTCATCTCCTACGTGCTCAACCGCGTCAGCTTCCGCCTGGGCACCGTGCTGATCGGTGTGCGGGCCATCGTCCACCAGGTCACCCCGGTGCCCAAGTACGTGGGCATCATCCTGAACGACGTCATGGCCATCGACCAAGCCGCCCAGCAGCTCCTGTCGTGGGGGAAGGGCCCCGAGGCCACGGGCCGGCTGAGCCGCATGGCCCCGATGCGTCCCTGACGGGCCGTCGTTGAAACCGCGTCCGAGCAGCCCCCTCGTCGCACCAGAAAGGACGGTCGACCGTGCTGAGGCGTAAGAAGACGAAGGGCGAGGCGGTAGCGGCCGAGGAGGGCGAGGCGGTCGCCCCCGAGGCTCCGCCGGCCGAGCCGCAACCAGCCACCACTGACGCGGCCCAACCTTCCGAGCCGGTAGCCGTGTCGGCCGAGCCCTCGGCCGAACCGCCGGACCGTCGCGAGGAGGCCGCGCCCGGCCACGCGGCCATCGCCTTCGCAGAAGGCCCGCCCGCGACCGACGACGACCTGGCCCCGAACGGTCCGGATCTCGATGAGCTGGTTCCGGCGCCGGCCGAGATCAAGCAGCGTCGACCTCGGTACCAGCCCGTCGAGGTGCCCGTGGCCAGTCCTTACGGCGCCGAGGAGCACTTGTCGGTGGGCTACTGGGTGGGAGGCGTGAAGAACGTGCTCACCAAGTCGGGGACGTCGAGCCCCGAGGAGCGCGAGCGGGAGGCGGCCGCCGAGTTTCAGGCCGCGATCATGCCCGGGCTCGTGGGCCTGCGCGATGCCGTCCCCGATGCCGCCTCGCCCGACGAGGCCCTCCAGGCTCTCGCCCAGCGCGAGGCCGAGCACGAATTCCCGGAGGATCCCGAGTCCGCGTCCCTCAAGGGCAACGACATCTTCCGAAGCGACGCCACCGTCTACTACCGGATCCGCAAGCGGTTCGTGAAGCCGCCCAAGCGGGTCGGATGGGGCAACCCCTGGCGTCCGCCGCCGGGCCTGGCCCGCCCCGATCCCCCGCACAAGGCGCTCAACCGCCCGGATTAGGGGTCCCCACCCCCGTTCTTGTCGCGCCGAACGAACCCACAGGTGATCGGCTCGACAAGAACAGCGGGAGGGGGGTGACTACGTCCGCGCCGCAATGGCGGCCTGGCCCAGGCTGATTCCCCCGTCGTTGGGGGGCAGGCGCTCGTGGACCAGCACCGACAGTCCGGCGGCGGCCACCCGGCCGGCTACGACCTCGGTGAGCCGGGCGTTCTGGAAGACGCCTCCCGACAGGGCCACGGTGTCCTGCCCGTTGTCGGCGGCCAGGCCGACGGCCACGTCGGCCACTGCCCGGCCAAGGCCGTCGTGGAACCCGGCGGCGATCTCGCTCACGGCCGTTCCCCGGTCGCGCTCGGCGGTCACCCGAACCACCAGTGGTGAGGGATCCACGACCACCATTCCGTCGACGGTCTCCACGTCGACGCCCCACCCCGGTGCCTCTCCCACCGGCACGGCGGCGCACGCCGCCTCCAACTCGATGGCCGCCTGAGCCTCATAGGTCACGCGGGGCCTCAGGCCGCACAAGGCGGCCACCGCGTCGAACAGGCGGCCGGCGCTGGTGGTCAGGAGGGTGTCGGGATGCTCGATCATGGCCATCACCGCCTGCCACCGGTCGTCCACTCTGCTCCCGTAGGCCGCGGCTGCTTCCGGGCCCCGGGCGGCGTGCACCCACGACAGGGCCATGCGCCACGGTTCCCTGACGGCCTGGTTCCCCCCGGCCATTTGCACCGGACGCAGGTGGCCCACACGGCGGAACCCGGTGAGGTCGGCCACGAGGAACTCGCCTCCCCACAGGGTGCCGTCTGTGCCCATGCCCAGCCCGTCGAAGGCCACCCCCAGCACGGCATCCTCCCGACCGTGGTCGACCAGACACGACGCGATGTGAGCGTGATGGTGCTGGACGCCAAGGGTCGGGAGGTCGGCATCCGTGGCGAACTTGGTGGAGAGGTACTCGGGGTGCAGGTCGTGGGCGACCACGTCGGGGGCCACGCCGGCGAGGCGGCAGAGGTGCTCCACCGCCTGCAGGAACGACCGGTAGGCGCTCAGGTGCTCGAGGTCGCCGATGTGGTGGCTGGCGATCACATTGTGTCCCTTGGCCACGGCCACGGTGTTCTTGAGCTCGGCCCCCACGGCCAGCACCTGGCGCCCGGCCGGGCGGACCAGGGCGATCGGCTCGGGGGCGTACCCCCGCGAGCGCCGGACCATCTGCACCTGGCTCGCGCCCGGCTGCGGGCCCGAACGCGATGGGGCAGGCGATGACCGCTGGCGTACGACGGAGTCGTCACACCGGATGTGGATGTCACGGTCGTGGGAGAGGATCACGTCGACCATGGGGCCGAGGCGCTTCAGGGCGTCGGCGTCGTCGTGGGCGATGGGTTCGTCGGACAGGTTCCCGCTGGTCATCACCAGGGGCCGCCGCGTCCCCGACAGGAGCAGGTGGTGCAGGGGGGTGTAAGCCAGCATCAACCCCAGCTCGGGCAGTCCCGGTGCGACGGCCTCCGTGACCGACTCCGCGGCGCGCTTCCGGCGGGGGGCGAGGGCGATGGGACGCCGCGGCGAGGCCAGGGCGGCCTCGGCCGCCGGCGTCAGGTGGCACAGCGCCCGGGCCTCGGCGAGGTCGCCGACCATGACGGCGAAGGGCTTGTCGTCGCGGGCCTTGCG
>JBPCJV010000025.1:0-6158 GCA_051004925.1 Acidimicrobiales bacterium
AAGCCTCTTCGGGCAGGATCACGCAGTAGGTCCCCGGAGGGTCGCTGGTGGAAGTGGTCAGGTCGAAGCGGCGCTCGCCGGCGTCGTCCGCCTGGGTCGAGACACTGGTCAGGAAGCGGAAGATGGAACCGCCCTGCTCCACACCGTAGATGTGGAAGGCGCCAGGCGCGTTGGGCCGGAACCCGAGCAGACCGACAGTTCAACTCGTGCCAGGGGGCCCGGTGGCCGGGAGTTGCAAGCCTTCGGGAAGGATGAAGATGACCTCGCGATCGATGGGCACGCCGGTGAACCCACCGGTGATGCTCGATCCGCCCTGCGTCGCCGTCACCTCGGACTCGCCGACCGGATCGCCGGGCTGGAGGTAACAGGCCAACCAGGGCGGCGGGTAGCCGCCGTTGGCCAGCTCCTCGGCCGACAACGCCGCGGTCTCCGGCCGGGCGCGGACGACAAAGGTCTTGGTCGTACCGTCGGGGAAGCTGATGCGTGCGTCCACCGCCCGGTTGGGGGCGAAACCCACGAAACAGAGCTCGGCGTGAAATTCGCCTCCGGCGCCGAGCATCTCGGGTTGCGGGACGAAGGCCTCCGGTGCTGGCTCGTTGTCGAAGAAGCAGGGCCCGGGACCGGCGCCGGCTCTGGCGGCGAACTGGGCGCCGACGTCCGCCGGCGGTACGTCCCGCCGGCCGAGGAGGCCCGAGTCGGTCGCGCCCGGTGTGGTCGTGGTGGTTTCCAGGGACGTGGTGATCGTGCTTGTCGGCACCTCGGTGGAGGAGGGCGGCGTCGTCGAGGACGCGATCTGCTTGGTGCCAGAAGCAACGTTGCCGTCCCCGCCGCACCCCGGGCCGGCGAGAGCGATTGCCATGGCCGTGGCCCCGGCCACCCGGAACCCCCGGGTGCCGCCCGCTCTGGAGGACATGAGGCTGGCCTTGCCTTTCGCACGCCGTACGGGGACCACCGCGAGTCTACGAGCGCGGCCTGTTCACCGGGGTTGGAGCTGTCGACGGGACTCCTCGTAGCGGGTCCTGGTGGCGTCGTCGGGCGCCAGGCGGATGGCCTCGCGGTACGCCTGCTCGGCCTTGGCCGTCTCGCCCAGGCGGCCGGAGATGAACCCCAGCATGCTGAAAAAGAAGGCCTTGCGGTCCTGCTGTCGGGTGATCTCCGCGGCGCGCTGGTACTCGGTCGCGGCGCGGCGGTAGCGGTCGGCGGCATCGGCGTCACCGGCGGCCGGGAGGTCGATGAACCCGAGGTTGGCGTGGGCTTCCGCGGCCATGTCGGTCACCCTCTTGTTGCCCTTGTCGAACTCGGCGACCACCTGGTCGAACTCACGGCGGGCGTCGGCCCAGTGGTCGGCGACCTGGGCCTGGCTCAGGCAGAGATGGGCGCGGCCCTCCCCGAACGACACCTTGGTGGGAATGTCGGACAACGCCGGCTGCAGGCGGGCCGACAGCGCGCCGTTGAACATGTCGACCGTCCTGGTCAGCCCGTCGCGGTCGACGCCACCGGCCTCACAGTTGTCCCTCGACCGGTGGAAGACGACCTCCGCCGCCCCGACCTGGGCCCGGGAGTACTCGGGGTTGAGCTCCAGGGCCCGGTTGTACTGCTGCGCCGCCTCGTCGAGCTGGTCGAGCTTGAGGGCGGCGTTGCCCAGGAACAGGTAGAGGACCTCCTTGCCGTCGCGGTCGTCCCAGCCGTCAGCGTCCTCCGCGGTTTTGAAGCGATCGAGGGCAGGCTGGAACTGGCCGAGGGCGTAGTGGCTCAGACCCACGACGAACTCGGCCGTGGCCTGGGTGCGCCCGAGCAGCTGGTCGCGCAGCGTCTTGCGGGCCACCGGGTTGCGGGTGATGTCGCCGGCAATCTCGATGCTCGTGCCCAGCTCGTGCTGGCCGAGGAGCTCCTCGGCGTTCTCCAACTTGCCTTCGCTCAGGAAGAACTCCGGGGTGAACCGGCCGGGCACGGAGGCTTCGAGGGTGCCGTACACGATCACGTCGGCCCGGATCCGGCGGGCGGTCGCCTCGGCCGCGTCGGCCCGGGCCTCCCGGGTGCTTCCCTTCAGCACCCCCGTCTCCTCGGGCGGCCGGAGCTGGACGTCGAAGCCGCTGTCCCCGAGGGTCTCGAGCGCATTGCTGAGCTGGTCGTGCACCGACTGGGCCAGGGCCAGCCCGTCGGGGGAGTCAGTCGCCTGTCCCTGGGCGTCGAGGTTGCCGAACCCGGCGACGGCGATGTTGAAGTCGCCGGTCATGGGGCGGACCGACGGTGACCCGTCTCCGGGCAGGACCAGCGCGCCGCCGACCACCGCGGCGGCCACGAGGATCGCGAGGGCGATCGCCCGCCAGGGGGTCATCGCCCGCCTCAGCCTCGGCCGCCAACCCTGGGGCGCGGTGGGGGGCGCCCCGACGAGTGCGTCGAGGCGCTCGATCAGGCGGCCCACGTCGTAGTCGAAGCGCGAGTCGCTGATCTCGAGGGCGTTCAGCTGCGCCAGCTCGGTCAGCGGTTCGGGCAGGTCCCGGCTCGACGGCATATGGGCGCCCTCGACGAGGACGGGGATGATGGCCACCCCGTGTTCAAGGGCGCTGGCGATCTCGAGGCGGACGAAGTCCTCGGGATCGTCGAGGCGCCGCCCGCCGTCGGGATTCGTGCAGTCCGGCCACTCCCGTCCGATGATGGCGAGCAGGGCGCCGCACCCGAGGACGGACTCCTGGATGGCGTCGACGAAGTTCGCTCCGGGGGCGATGGCGTCGATGTCGCGGAAGAGCCGCGGCGCCCCGAAGTGGTCCCGCAGCGAGTCGTAGAGCCAGCCCGTGTGGCCGGACGTGTCGTCGCGGCGGTAGCTGATGAAGATCGCCTGTTGCGGTGCGCCGTCGGTTGCGGACGAGGTGTCTGTCACGGGCCGACCGCTGCTCACGCCGCCAGGCCGAACATGTTGCTGAACCAGCCACAGTCCGGGGTTTCGGCCGAGGCGAGGACGACGCAGTAGGTGCCGGAGGGATCGTCCGGCTCCGTCGCCAGCTGGTACAGGGTCTGTCCGGTGTCATCGACGCCGGCAGTCACCGTCGTGACGTAGTCGCCATCGTGGTACAGGTTGAGGGAGGCGGACGACCTTGGCGCGAAACCGGCGAGGGCTACGGGGATGGACGTGCCCCGGCGCGCCTGCACCGGGGGCAACTGGTCGTCGGAGGTGGGCTGTTCGGGGGGAATGACCTGAAGGCGCTCGCGGGTGGCCCGTTCGACCACGAAGGCGCCCGTCGCCCGGAGCCGTCCCTGGGTCGCCGAGATCTCGTACCGGCCGAGGGGCTGCCCGGGAGCGGTGTACCAGAAAATGTAGGCGATGCCGGCGCCGTCCGGGCCGACGAGACTGAAGTCGTCGACCCGGCGCTCCTGGGTGGTGCCGTCGGGAAATGTGCACTCGGCCACGACCGCCTGGTCGGGGACGAACCCCGGGAAGCAGATGTCGAAGTACCTTCCCATCACGACAGTGGGTTCAGCGGTGTCGCTGAAGATGGTCACCACCGGTCCATCGGGCTCGGGACCGCTGCACGGCGGGTCGCCCGTCTGCTCGAAGCTCAGCTGCTCGGCGACGCCCGCCGCCGGGACGTCCTTGCGCTTGAGGGCCCCGCCCGAACCGGTGTCCGCGGTGTCTGCGGTTCGGCCCGACGTCGTCGGCTCGTTCACCGTGGGTTGGGCCGAATCGGTGCCGCCGCCGCAGCCCGCGATCGTGGCCGTCAGCACGCATCCCACCACGATCCGCGAGAGCGCCGGCATCAGCGCGATTCTGCCCCACGGACCGGTTGGGGCGCTGGCGCGTGTCGGTTGCGCGTAGCCTCCGCCCATCGCTGCCATGGGGGGTGTGGTCGCCGTGCAGAGCCTGGTCGACGCGTGGCGCGATCTCGGCCCTGTGCTGTGGCTGGCCGCCGGCGCGGCGGCGGGGGCCTGGGCCCTCCTGGTCGCGGCCGTGGCCGTCGCCACCCGCCCGCGCCACGTCGACCCCGGGCCGGCGACCCTCGACCTCGGCGGCCCGGAGCCGGCTGCGGTGGTCAACCTCATCACCAACGACTGGCGCCTTGGGCACGAGGCCGTGCCCGCCACCTTGCTCGACCTGGCCGCCCGTCGCATCGTGGCCATCGACCAGGTCGGGGAACAGACGCTGATCTCCGTCCGCCCCAAGTCCGGCCGCGCCCGTGACTCCGCTCAGGGGGCCGCCCTCGAGCCCTACGAGCGCATGGTGCTCGACCACGTCGTGCATCAGGCCGTCGACGGCGTGGTGCCGGCCGAGGCCCTCACGACCGGCCCCGAGGACGAGGCCAAAGGGTGGTGGCGGAAGTTCCGCAGGTCGGTCGAGCGTGACGCGCGCGGGCGGGGGCTGTCGAGGCGGCGGTGGTCGCCGGCGGTGCACGTCACCCTCACCGTGGCCTCCCTCGCCGTCGCCGCCCTGGTCGCGGTGGCGGCTACGACTCTTCCTGACGATCCGGACGACGGTGACGACGACCCCGTGACAGCGGCCCTGGCCCTCGGCGCCATCACCGCGGGGATGCTCGTCTCCGCCGTGGAGGTGCTCAACGGCGAACGGGACACGCCTGCCGGAAGGGAGGCGGCCCGCCGCTGGCTGGGGCTGCGGACGCTGCTGGCCGAGGACCCGCTTTTCGGCGAGTACCCGCCGGCGGGCGTGGCGCTGTGGGACCGGTTGCTGGCCTTCGGCGCCACCATGGGCGTGGCCCACGGAGCCGTGCGGGCCCTACCCTTGGGCACCGAGCGCGACGACGAGGCGTGGTCGTCGGTTGGCGGGCACTGGCGGGTGGTGCGCATCCGCTACCCCCGGTTCTTCCCTCCCGGTTACGGGCGCCACCCGGCCATCGTCGTGCTTCTCGGCTTCGTCCAGCTGGGCCTGGCAGTGTTCTCCTGCCGGGTGGGGGCGGCGGCGGCCGACGCGGTGCGCGAGGCCGCGCTCGACTCGGCGGCGGGCGGGAGCGTGCCCGCCGGCGTCCGCCTGGGGGTGAGCATCGGCTTCGGCGTGGTCGTGGCCCTGTCCGTCGTCCTCGCCGTCCGGGGTACGGCGATGGTCGCCGCCGGTGTGGCCGACCTTGTCTCGGCCCGGCACCGCGTCGAGGGCCGCGTCTTGCGCGTGCGCCGCCGGGGCGACGACGAGCGTCCCCGCTGGTACGTTGTCGTCGACGACGGAACCGGGGCACGCATCCGGGCGTGGCGCACGATGCCGTGAGGAGCAGTGCAGGGGTGCACCGCGCGGGCGGAGGTCACCCGCCGGCTGGCCCACGTCCGCGCCTTCGACGTGGTGGCGCCCGCGCCTGCCCGCCCGCCGCTGCCCGACGCCGATGACGCCGACGCTGAGGCGCCGCCCCTGTCCAAGCTCCTGGGCGCCGTCGGCTCGCCCGGCGGACCTCCCATGGAGGAGCTGGCCCCCGCCACCGGACCGCCGCCTCCGCTTCCCGACGCCGCCGTGGTGTCCGCGGTCGTCGGACGGGCGATGGAGGCCGACCCGTCGGCCAAACCTCATCCACTGGCCGCCGCCGGCCGCTCGGTGACGTTCACCGCCGGTGGCGCCACGATGGTTCAGATGGCGTGGGTCGACGCCAACCTGCTCCAGGCTCACCGGTCCATGCCCAGGCTCCTGCGCCGGGAGCTGACCGGGGTGGGCGACGAGGCCTACCGGGCGGTGCTGGGCGGCGGGGTGGTTGCCCGGCATGGGTCTCACGTCCTCATGGTGATGGGCCGCCTTCCGGGTGGAGGCGACGACGAGCGCGACCGCGCCCTCGAAGGCGTGGCCCGGGCCACGCTCAACAGCCCCGGCGCTGGCTGCTGAGGGCGTGAGGCTGAGCGAACCAGGAGTTGCGAGCTACAGCCTCGCGGCGCGAAGCGAGTAGTCCGTCAGGCCCCGCAATGCATCAGCCGTGGCCCAGATCCGTCTCTCCGTCCCCTTCCAGCTCCAGAGCCCATCCTGTCGACTTTCACACAACTCATGCACCGCAGCAACAATACGGTTGTCGGACGGATCGGCTCCACACATGAGCAATGCTGAAAGCACCCACGGCGAGGTGAAGTGCTTGAAAGCGAATCGTTCGTACTTGTTTTGACTTAGACGCCGGCCGATCGTCTCTTCCACCTCAATCCACTTCGGCTGTTCCAGCAGCCAGCGCTGTACCGGCTCGAGC
>JBPCJV010000026.1:0-3102 GCA_051004925.1 Acidimicrobiales bacterium
CCGAGTACCTGCACCGGGCCGACGACGTGGTGGCCGCGGTCGAGAGCGGCCGGGCCCAGGCGGGCGTCCTGCTGCGGCCGCCCACCGTGGACCAGATCGCCCGCACCGCCCGTGACGCCCGGCGAATGCCGCCCAAGACGACCTTTTTCCGGCCCAAACCCCGTACGGGCATGGTCATCCGCCGCCTGGAAGAGCCGGAGTAGGTCCTCACGGCAGGGCGGCGTCGAGCCGGGCGCGGGCGACGTCGATGGCCGCCCGGGCCCGCTTGGCGTGGCGGGCGGGGACGACGGCGTCGGCCACCACCTCGGTGCGGCTCCGGGTACCGCCGCCGGCCTGATAGAAGCGGCGGCGGACACGTCCTACCACCACGACCACCTCGTTTACGTCGTGCTCCGCGGCACTGGCGGGTGCCCCCAACCACACGACGGGCACGCCCTCGGCCCGCTGGCCCTCGCGGGCGATCGTCACCTCATAGGCCACCAGGCGGTCGCCCGAGGGCAGTACCCGGGCCTCGGCGGGCCGGGCCAGCCGGCCGACCAGCGCCACCACGTTCGTCATCGCACGCCTCCATGCTCCTTGGAGAGGTCCTCTCCCTGCGGGATGACCGGCCGTCCAGGCCGGCACTGGGGGAAGCGGCGCTGCCGAGGATATGCGTGGGGTACGACAGCGGCGGGGCCCGGCCTGAGCGGGTGCCGCTACCGGGCGGTGAGATCGAAGACGACGAGGGTGTGAGCGGCACCGGCTGCGACAGCTGAGGCATGGGGAATCGCCCGGGCCTGCCATGGCCAGGCTGTGTCGTTGGTCGACTCGATGCCGAGCTGGCCGTGGGCGTTCCATCCCCAGCCGTACAGGGTCCCGTCCGCAGCGACGGCGTTGGTGTGGGCCAGCCCGGCGGACACCGCCCGGGCGCGGAAGGACCCGATGATTCTCACGGGAGTGGGAGTGATTTCGGGGGACCCGTTCCCCAGCTGGCCGTGCCCGTTCCACCCCCACCCCCACATGGTGCCGTCGGGGAGGATGGCCAGGCTGTGATGGGCCCCGGTGGCGATCGTCGTCGCCGGGCCGAGGGCGACCCGCACGGGAAGGTGACGATCGGCGGTCGTCCCGTCTCCGAGCTGGCCGAAGCCGTTCCAGCCCCACGACCACACGCTGCCATCCGACCTCCGGGCCATCGTGTGGTAGACGCCGGCCTGGGCCGAGGTGACACCACCGAGCCCGACGACGCGCACGGGACGGTGCCGCTCGAGCGTGGTGCCGTCACCGAGCTGGCCGAACCCGTTCCACCCCCAGGACGACGCGCTCCCGTCGGCCTTGACCGCGACGCTGCTGTAGGCGCTCGCAGAGACACCGGTCACCCCCGTCAGGTTGGCCACCCGCCTCGGGACAAGGCTCGTCGTCGTCGACCCGTCCCCGAGCTGACCGACGTTGTTCCACCCCCAGGCCCAGACGCTTCCGTCGCCCTTGACGGCAAGGTTGTGCACCCATCCGGCGGCGATGGCGGTGACGCCCGAGAGGCTCAGCACCTGGCTGGGCGTGCTGTGCGAGGCGGTCGTCCCGTCTCCGAGCTGCCCGTAGCCGTTCCATCCCCACGCCCAGACGGTCCCGTCAGCCTTCAGGGCAAGGCTGTGGAAGGCGCCGCCCGATACAGCGGTCACGCCGGTCACGGGTGGATGATCGGTGTCGGGTCGGACGCGCCCCGGGGAGGAGGCATCCCCGAGTGCGCCGAGGCCGTTCCAACCCGTTCCCCACGCCGGCCGGTCGAACGGGGCGTCGCATGACGGGCCTGGCACGGCGGCAGTCGCCGACAGGCCCGTGACCTTCAGCACCCTGTCGTCGTTCGTGACGTACAGGGAGCCGGCAGCGTCGAGGGAAACGCTGTTGAGCCACGGGCTGAGGCGTGCACTGGTGGCCGGAACGCCCTCCTGGTTTCGTGCCGCGCCCCCTCCTGCCACGGTTTCGGTGGTCCCGTCCGGCGCGATCCTCTGTACCCTGCCGGCGGTCGAGACGAAGAGGTTGCCGGAGCTGTCGACGGCGAGGCCTTGCGCACCGATGCGGAGGGGGTCGTCTTCGAACAGGGGCCCGACCGGGACGGAGTCCAGAACCCCACATCGGATCCGGTCGATCCCACCGGAACGCAGCAGGTACAAGGCGCCGTCGATCCCCACGGCCATGTCGTCGACGTCGATGAGCGTGTGCTGTGCCAGCTCGGGTGACACGGGCCAGTCCATGGCGGGCTCGGCTCCAGCCACCGTAGTGATGACGCCAGAGGCATCGACCCGGCGGATCCGGGTCTGGTAGAGCGCAGAATCGGCGATGAACAGAGCGCCGTCACCGTCGAGGGCCAGGGCCTGGGGTGAGAGGGTCGCCGCGGTCGCCGGCCCTCCGTCGCCGCCGTGGCCGGCGTCGCCGTTGCCGGCCACGGCAGTCACGGTTCCGTCCGGGGCCCGCTTCACGACGCGGTTCGTCTCGCTCAGGTAGAGGTTCCCGTCGCCGTCGACGGCCATACCCCGAGGCGCCGGCTCGCGAATCGTGGTGATCACCCCTGCCGGGTCGACGTGGCGCAGGCGTTGATGGGCCGCGTCGGCAATGAACATGCCCTCTGGTCCGGCGCGGATGATGCTCGGAACCCGCATCTGGGCGGCGACCGCCGGCCCTCCGTCGCCGCCGTAGTCGACCGTGCCGTTGCCTCCGATGGTGGTGATCACGCCGTCGGTGGCGATGCGGCGTACACGCTTGTTGCCGCTGTCGGCGACGAACACGTCGCCGGCGGCGTCGACGGCTACCCCGCGGGGAAAGTCGAGCGCCGCCTGTGTCGCGGGACCGCCGTCGCCGGCGAACCCGCCGGTGGCCTCGTCCACGCCGGCGATGGTGGACGCCGCGCCCGTGGAGTCGATGCTGCGTATCGTGGAGCCGTAGGTGACGAGGAGGCGGCCGTCACCCGCGACGGCGATGCCCCGCCCCCCCGCCCCGCGGGCAAACGTCGAGATGGTGCCGTCGGGCCCGACCATGCGGATGCGATGGTCCGCCTGGTCGGAGATGTACAGGACTCCGTCGTCGCCGACGGCGAGCGCCCACGGCATGCCCAGCTGTGCCCGAACGGCC
>JBPCJV010000027.1:0-11701 GCA_051004925.1 Acidimicrobiales bacterium
CCGAGCGGCGTCGTCTCGCACATGACAACTTTCGCGACTACCCCGCGCGACTCCTGCAAACCCGCCAACATTTCTTCAGATTTCTTCCGACCGCCTCCTCATCCGGCCTGAGGACGTGAACAGTTACCCCTACGGAGCGATCCCGGCGGCCCTGCAGTACTGCCCGGGAGCCCGGACAACGGTGCATGTCCTTGTCGTAACCGAGGCGCAGCGTCGTCTCATCAGCGCGACGGAGCCGAATTACATCCTGGCGCGACTGTCGCATATCTACGTGCAACTCGAACTTGGCCCAACGCTGACGAGCGTGGGGATGTACCTCACTCGCCACGGCATGCTCACCCACGAAGGCGCGGAGTTGGGGGTCGCGGCCATTCAGACCGAACACCGGCGATTTCCGTCGATCACCGAAGAACGGGCCATTGAGCTCACGCGGGAACTGACCGCGCCTGGTCTGGACCTCGATAGCTTCATTCTCGAGAACGTCGACGACCTGAGCCTGAGCCGGCGACGCACCGAGCGACTGAAGCTGAGTGCTCGGTCATTTGCGTACTCATCCTGGGAGGAGATTCATGACCGCAGCACGTAGCTGGGCGCATCGAGGCGCTCGCCCCTAGGATACGCGGCGTGAAGCCCGTCATCGCGATCGGCGCATACCCCCGCACAATGGAGACCGAGTTCGGACCGACTCTCCTGCATACGGTCTCACGCTTCTATCTCCGGGCGGTAGAGCGTGCGGGTGGCGCTCCCATCATCCTGCCGGTAACGGAGTCACAGAACGTCGCTGACGTGCTTGGGGTGGCCCATGGCGTCATGTTGACCGGAGGAGGGGACATCAAGCCGTCGTTGTATGGGGAGGTGCCCCACGACTCGACTCGTATGGTCAACCCGGAGCGTGATGCCTTCGAGATCAGCCTGTTCGAGCACGCGCTTGGCGCCGACGTACCTGTCCTTGCCATCTGTCGGGGTATGCAGGTGATGAACGTGGCAATGGGCGGCACGCTGTCCCAGGACGTCTTTTCCGTCACTGGCCAATTTCACGACGAGCACACGCGGGCCTGGGAGCTGGTGCACGGTGTCAAGATCGAGCCGGGCAGCCGCCTGTCCGATGCGCTCGGCGTAACTGAACTGTCCGTTAACTCCGTCCACCACCAGGGTATTGCCCGGCTGGGTTCTGGCCTCCGGGCTGTTGCGTGGGCGGACGACGACAGTCCCGAGGGCGTTGAACTCTCTTCCGACGGTTTCGCAGTAGGCGTGCAATGGCATCCCGAGGTGCTCGAGGATCAGCCCGAGCAGCAAGGCCTGTTCCGCGCCCTCGTCGAAGAGGCGCGGCTCCGGACGTAGGTCGTCTCAGAGACGATCGGCGACCGCAGTGAGGTCGTCGACGAACGACTGCATCTGGGCCTCGCGGGCGGTGGCGTCGGGGGCGCGGAGGATCGACACGGGTGGACCGTCTCGGTGACGAGGTGGCCGCCGTCGGACTCGAAGAACTCGCGACGGTGCTGGGTCAGGCGGAAGGTGCGGCCCAGCAGGGCCTGGGCGGCGGTCGCCCCCAGTGCCACCACCACCTCGGGCCCCACGGCGGCGAGCTCGGCTTCCAGCCACGGCGCGCAGGCGCGGACGTGCTCGGCGGCCGGCGTCTTGTGGATGCGGCGCTTGCCCCCTGCCTCCCACCGGAAGTGCTTCACGGCGTTGGCCACGTACGCCTCGCGCCTGTCGATGCCGGCGGCCTCCAGGGCCTTGTCGAGGATCCGGCCCGCCGGCCCCACGAACGGATGGCCCTGAGGTCTTCCTCGCCGCCGGGCTGCTCGCCCACGAGCACGAGCCGACTGTGGTCGGGCCCCTCGCCGAACACCGTCTGTGCGCCGCGCTCCCACAGCTCGCAGGCCCGGCACCCGGCGGCGGCGGCCGCCAATTCCGGTACGCCCGCATCCGCGGGCACATGGGTGGCCCCGTCTGCGGGCATGGGTGCAGTATGGCCGCCACCATGAGAATCGGCATCGACGTGGCCCAGCACCAGCTGGGGTGGGACGAGTTGCTCGGCCGGGTCCGCGTCGGCGAGGAGGCGGGGTTCGACGGCGCCTGGATGTTCGACCACTTCAAGTCCATGTACGGCGAACCCGACGGACCCTGCTTCGAGGCGTACACCGCGCTGGCGGCGCTGGCTGCGGTCACCAGCCGCATCCGCCTCGGCGTGATGGTCACCGGCGTCACCTACCGCCACCCGTCGGTGCTGGCCGCCGAGGCCATCACCGTCGACCACATCTCCAATGGGCGCCTGGAGCTGTCGCTGGGGGCGGCCTGGTTCGAGGAGGAGCACCGGGAGCTGGGCGTGCCGTTCCCGCCGACACCCGAGCGGGCCGACCGTCTGGAGGAGGCCCTCGAGGTGGTGCAGGCCCTGCTGACCACCGACGGGGCCACCTACGAGGGCCGCTATTACCAACTGCACGACGCCACCCTGCGGCCACGGCCCGTGCAGCAGCCGCACCCGCCGATCTGGGTGGGCGCAGGTGGCGACAAGCGCACCATTCCCATCGCCGCCCGCCACGCCGACGTGTGGCACAGCTTCGGTTCGGTGGAGACGCTGAGAGCCAAGGCCGAGGTCCTCGACACCCACGCCCGGAAGGCCGGGCGCGACCCGGCGGAGATCGTGCGGGCCACTCACCTCTCGCTGTCCGAGCCGTGGGACGAGGTGCGGTCGACGGCCGAGGAACTGGCCGATGCCGGGTTCTCCTACCTGGTCGCGAGCTGGCCCGAGGAGGGCGAGGCGAGGGTGGAGGAGTTCGCCGACCGCATCCTTCCCGAGCTGGTGGACCGCTGAGCCCCGCCGCTCCGCCCGCGACCCGCCTCGCCCCGGGCGTCGTGCAGATCGACACCCTCCTGGGCGGGTGGCAGCAGGTCACGGCCGGCTACCTGATCGAAGGCCCCGACCCGGTGCTCGTGGAGACGGGGAGCCAGTCGTCGGTTCCCGCCCTGCTCGCCGCCCTCGCCGACCTGGGGGTGGGAGCCGACGACCTGGCCGCAGTCGTGGTCACCCACATCCACCTCGACCACGCCGGAGGGGTGGGCGACGTGGCCCGAGCCTTTCCCCGGGCGACAGTGCACGTGCACGAGAAGGGCGCTCGGCACCTGGCCGATCCCACCCGGCTGGTGGCCTCGGCCGCGCAGGTCTACGGCGACCTGCTCGACGATCTCTACGGTCGGCTCCTGCCGACCGAGGCCGACCGCATCAGGGTGCTGGACGACGGCGACGAGGTGGTGGTCGGCGCCGGGCGGGTGCTCACCGCCGTCGACTCGCCCGGCCACGCCCGCCACCACCTGTCCCTGCACGACTCCGGCAGCGGCCTGATGTTCGCAGGCGACGCCGTGGGCGTGTGCCTCCCCGACGTCGGTGTCCTGCGCCCGGCCACGCCTCCACCCGACTTCGACCTCGATGCCGCGGTCTCGTCGCTCCGCCGCATGGCCGACCGCCGGCCTCACGCCCTGGCGCTGGCGCACTACGGCGTGGTTCCCGGTGACCCCCTTGTGGTGCTGGCCCGGGCCGAGGAGGCGGTGCGCCGGTGGGCCGAGGTGGCCGAGGCGGCCTGGAGCCGGGGCGACGACGTCGCCGCCGCCCTCACCGAAGCCTTCGGCCACGAAACCTCCCACGCCGACGACGAGCAGCGGGAACGGATGGAGGCCCTCAACGGCATCCATTCCAACGCCGCCGGGCTGCGGCGGTGGTTGGAGAAGCGGCCCCCGCCCAACGCCGCCGGCTGACCCGGCTTGTATCAACGGCGCCCTCCCCGCGTCATGTAGTCATCGGACGAGTTCCGGGGGGAACGGCGATGACAACGCTGATGGGCAGCACGGGACCGGCACAGGTGAACGGTCACGAGCCGGACGACCCCGCCCAGTGGGCCGCTCAAGCCCAAGAGCCCGCCCCCGAACCCAAGGGCGAGTCGGTGGTCCCCGTAGCGGCGCCCCGGGCGGCCTGGAAGGTGGAGGCCGTCGGGTGCGTGATCCTCACGGTCGTGGGCCTGGCGTCGGCCGTGGCGGCCACGACCCTGAACGACCGCCACGCCCAGGTACCGGTGTTCCGCACGCTCGCCGTGGTGGTGCTGGCGTTCATCCCCGGCTGGCTGTACATCCGCTTCACCACGTACCGCGCGGCCGCGGTCTGGGACGAGTACGTGTTGAACCTGCACCGCCTGCAGGTCGACGACCCCGGCAACCTCCCCGAGCCGCTGATGAACTCGACGTACCACCGGGCGTGGGCCGACCAGGGCGGCGAGAGGTCGTGCGACTCCCCCAACATCTACAGCGAGAAGTTCGAGGCCTACTACGGCAAGGGTACGGCCCGCACCCGCTCCGCGGAGCCGCCCGACCTTCACAGCCGGGTCGACACCCTGTTCCCCATCCTGCTCACCACCGTGATCCTGGCTGTGGGCTGGGCCGCCGTCCTCCTGGGCTGGCGCTACGACGCCCACGAACCGATGCTGGCTGACGCCCTGCGCTTCGGGTTCATGGGCGCCTACTCGTTCGTGCTCCAGATGCTCGTACGTCGCTTCTTCCAGAGCGACCTGCGGCCCAGCGCCTACGTGAGTGCGGCTGTGCGCGTGGTCACGGTGTGCATCCTCGTCGCCGTGACCTACCAGGTCACCCGGGGCGCCGAGGCAGGCACCCAGGCCGCCCTCGCCTTCATCATCGGCTTCTTTCCCCTGGTGGGCATGCAGGCCCTGCAGCGCACCGTGGCCAAGATCCTCAAGTACCCGGTGAAGAGCCTCGACGTCCCCTACCCACTGAGCGACCTCGACGGCCTCAACGTGTGGAACGAGGCCCGGCTGCTCGAGGAGGGGAGCGAGGACATGCAGAACCTGACCACGGCCAACCTGGTCGACGTCATGCTGCACACCCGGGTCCCGCTCGGCCGTCTCGTGGACTGGCTCGACCAGGCTCACCTCCACCTCCACCTGGACCGCTGTCGGTGCCGCAACGCCGAGGACCAACGGAGGTGCAGCCGGGAGACGTTGCGCCGCTACGGCATCCGCACGGCCACCGACCTCGAGGACGCCTTCCGCCGCGACGACCCGTGCCCCCTGTCCACGGAGGGCGGCGCCCTCCGACTGCCGGCGGAGGAGAACGACGATCTCGTGCAGGCCCTGCGCTGGGTGCTCGACGAGCCGGCGGCGGCGGATGCACCTGCCTCTGCCGCCAAGCGGCCCAGTGCCACCCAGGCCATCCGCAAGACCTTCGAGTCGGAGCCCAACCTGGCCCACGTCCGCCACTGGAAGCGGTCGTGGCAGCCGGCGACGCAGCCGGCCGCCTAGGCCAGACCGAGCACGCTGACGACCAAGCCGGCCACCATTAGGGCAGCGGACGCGATGTAGCGGGCCAGCCAACTCCAGGTCCGGGCCCGCTGTCCGCCAGGGGCCACGACCTCACGGAGCTCCAACATGGGGCCCGGGCCTCGCCGGTACCAGCCCCGGGCCACCACATCGGTGCCCATGAACTCCTTGACCTTGGCCAGGCCGAACCACTCCCGGGCGAAGGGGATGGGCTGGTCGTAGAGGAGGGGGAGGAAACCCGAGCGGTCCTGCACGACCATGTCGGGGGAGAGGACGTAGCCGGGCATACCGCGTCCGATCACCTGGCCGTGGATCTCCACGGGGAGGCCGGCCACCGGCCCGGCGTCCATGCGCTCGAGGAGGCCGGCCACCTCGCTGGTGGTGGCCGCCGGACCTCCGGGGTATCGGACGTTCTGCTTGACGAAGAACAGGGCACCGGCGGCCACCAGGGCCAGCCCGATCGAGAACAGCGACTGAGTGAACCAGCCGAAGAGAACGAGCGGCAACAGGACCGCCCACGGGGCGACGGCCACGACCAGTTCCTTGGCGAACCGGGCACGTGCGGACGCCACCTGCTCGGGAGGGGCGGTGGCCGCCGCCCGCAGGACGTTCCACTGCCGGGGCGCACCGGGAAGCCCTGACTCCTCCAGGGCCTGGATGCGGCGGGCCACCAGTGGGTGTGACGACATCTTCTCCAGGGTCTTGCCCCAGGGGTTCACGAGATCCCAGCGCATGGCCGCCACCGCCCGCTCCGGGTCGACGCCGGAGGCGAAGGCCGCCTCCAGGGCCTCGGCCGAGCGGGGCTCGAAGATCCCCATGGCCCGCATCGACTGGGCACGGCGCCAGCGCCGTTCGAGCTTGGCCGCCTCGGCCTTGCCCTCCTTGCCCGAGGCCACCAGGGCCGCGGCTTCGACCTTGCGGTCGGCGTTCACCCGGCCCATGCCGTAGGCCACCTTCACCAGGGCCGAGGCCAGGGCGTCACCGTCCTCGGTGGTCTCGCACGACCAGTGGTCGGCCGCCGTCTCCCGAGCCCGGGACAGGGCCAGCAGGGTGAACGTGGAGACGAGATAGGCCGCGTAGGCGCCCAGGGCCACCACTTGGGCCTCGCCGCGGCCGTTCCCCCGGGCCACCAGGTAGAGGAAGTACAGCAACATGGGCACCACGGCGGCGACGGTCATCACCGCGAAGTCCCAGTGCTTGATGTGGCCCACCTCGTGGGCGACCACCGCGTCGAGCTCGCGCTCGTCGAGGCGCTCGAGCAGGCCGCGGGTGACCCACATGCGGGCGTCGCGCGGGGTGTGGCCGAACGTGAAGGCGTTGGGCGTTCCGTCGTCGACGATGCCGAGCTTCACCAGGGGAATTCCCGCGGCCCGACAGCGTCGGGCGACGATCACGCCGATGCGATGGTCGGTGGCGTACCCGTCGCCCTCGCGCGCCACGATCTCGGCGGGCACCAGCCACTCGATGATCCGCGGGTTGATCAGGAACTGCAGACCGATCATGCCGATGGCGAAGGCCGCCGGGAACCAGACGGGGGCGCCCAGGAAGATGACCACGGCGACGCCGACGGCCAGGAGCAGGCCCACCAGACCGCCGATCGAGGGAAGGGACCGCTTCAGCACGAAGCCCATGGGAACCTCCTTCGGGGTGCCGTCGCATTCTACCCCGTGTCCCTCAATGCTACGACGACGCGGGAGCTACGACGACGCGAGCTACGCCGACGCGGGAGCTACGCCGACGCGGGAGCTATGTGACCTGCAGGCGGGCAAAGAATCTGCCGCCGTCGGACCACACGTCGGCCACGGTGAGACCGGCCGGTGTGGCCACGTCGGAGAGGCGTTCGACGCTCAGCCAGGCCCACGGGAACCACGGCCCGGGGCGGCCCCGATGCTCCAGGCGGATGGTCTCGCGGTGCCGGGGGGCGGATGGGCCGTCGAGCTCGAGCAGCACCAGACCACCGGGGCGCAGGAGGGACACGAGTCGGGTGAGAAGCACCCGGGCGTCGCCGCCGATGCCCACGTTGCCGTCGAGGAGGAGGGCGCTGCCCCAGCGGCCCTTCCCGGGCACGTGCTCGAACACCGAACGTTCCAGCACGAGCGCGCCCCGGCGTCGGGCCAGGTGAACGGCGCTGGGGGTGATGTCGAGGCCGAGGGCCAGGATCCCCCGTCGGGCCAGGGCCATCACGTGGCGGCCCGGCCCACAGCCCACGTCGAGCACGGGGCCCTCAGCCTGGTCGAGCACGACCTCCTCCTCCGGAGCAGGCTGTTCGAGCCAGCGGTTCCCGTCGACCGTCAGCTCGGTGCCGTCGACGGCCCGCAGGCAGAGCGGCGTGGGTGGGCGGACGGCCTCAAGCGGCGGGTTGGTCACAGTGTGTTTATCCGGTGCCAACCCCCCACCCGGACGTACGTCCTCGGGTATTCCTCAGATGGTCAGAAACCCAGCTTGTAGCTGGTCCACATGGCGGGGATCACGAAGAGCAGAAGCCCCAGGGGTACCAACACGAGCCGCGGGGCGAGCCCCTTGCGACCCCGGGCACCGAAGCGCCAGTCGGCACCGATGGCTGCCACGAGGAAGCAGATGATCGCGGCCAAATAGTAGAAGAAGCTCACTTTGGGATGCATCCGTCCTGTCCTTTCGCTCGCCGAGGTTCAGGTCAGGATGATGATGAGGATGATGATGAGGATCAACGTTCCGATCCCGATATACACGTTTCCTCCTGACACAGCGTTGTCTTGTCTCCCCGGTTCCCTCAACCGGGGATCACCAAACTGTTTCGGTCGCGCCCGTCGTCGACTGAAGGATAACCACCGGTAGGCTCGCAACCCGTGGCCCGCCGAATCCTCTCCGGGATCGCCGCGGTCATCCTGCTGGCGGCCTGCGGCACGACGTCGGGCAGCGACTCCACGAGTCGGGCCTCCACGTCGGTGCCCGACAGCGCCCCTCCCACCACGATCAGGCGGGTGAACGTGGTGGCCACCGCCATCGTGCCCTCCGTCGCCGTCTACGAGAACCCCGGTGCCGCCGAGCCGATTTACACCCTCGAGAACCCGGCTCCGCCCTACGGCACGCCGCTCGTCTTCTTCGTGCGCGAGCAGCGCGACGACTGGCTCGACGTCGCCGTCCCCGTCCGCCCCAACGGTTCGACGGGGTGGGTGCGCACCAGCGACGTGGAGCTCACCACCCACGACTTCCGCATGCTCGTCGAGCTGGGGGCCCGCCGCCTCACCGTGTGGGAGGGCGACCGCGTTGTCGCCGAGGAGCCCATCGGCATCGGGGCCGATACTGCGCCGACACCGCCCGGCACCTACTACACCCGCGAGCTCCTGCAGCCGGAGAACCCCGACGGCGCCTACGGCCCGTACGCGTACGGGCTCTCCGGGTACTCGGAGGTGATCTTCGACTTCACCAACAACGGGGTCCGGGGCGACGGACGCCTCGCCATCCATGGCACCAACCAGCCCGAGAGCATCGGCCAGAGCGAGGGCAACGGGTGCATCCGCATCTCCAACGACGCCGTGACCGCGCTCGCCGGCACCCTTCCCATCGGCGTGCCGGTGGAGATCCGCTCCTAGTCCGTCTCGACTCCCAACCGGGCGGCCCGGTGCTTGCTCCACCCGTGGACGATGCCGATGCCGGTCTCGAGCGACAGGCCGGCGGCCACCACGATGACGACGATCTGCGTCCAGGCGTAGACGGGGGGGAGTGACATGGCGTAGAAGCCGCGGATGCCGGGTACGGAAACGACCACGGCGAAGGCGGCGGCCATGGTGGCCAGCAGGCAGATCCGGGGCGTGGTCAGCGGCCGGCTGAGGATGGTGAGGACCCACAGCCCGATGCCGACCAGCACGCAAACGGCACTCGTTCGGGCGCCGGCCAGGCCGACCCCCTCGGCTCGGGCCAGGGCATAGGCCACGAAGGTGGACACGGCCGCCACCGCCCCGACGGGCAGGGCGAAGCTGCCCACCCGGTGGACGAAGCCGGGCCGGGCCCGCTCGGTGTTGGGCGCCAGGGCGAGGAAGAAGGCGGGGATCCCGATGGTGAGGCTGCTGATCACGGTGAGCTGTCGGGGCAGGAAGGGGAAGGGCAGCCGGGCCACGCCCACGGCGATGGCCAGCAGCGTGGCGTACACGGTCTTGGTCACGAACAGGTTGGCCACCCGCTCCACGTTGGCGATGACCCGCCGCCCTTCCGCGACCACGGCGGGGAGGGAGGCGAAGGAGTCGTCGAGGAGCACGACCTCCGACACCGAACGCGCCGCGCTCGACCCCGTGCCGAGGGCCACGCCGAGGTCGGCGTCCTTGAGGGCGAGGACGTCGTTGACCCCGTCGCCGGTCATGGCCACGACATGGCCACGCGCCTGGAGCGCCGCGACCAGCGCCCGCTTCTGCTGGGGCTGCACGCGTCCGAACACGGTGGTGGCCTCGGCCACGTCGGCCAGGGCCTCGGGCTCCTCCGGCAGGTGCCGGGCGTCGAGGGTGGCGTCGGTGCCGGGCAGGCCCAGCCGGGCGGCCACCGCGGCCACGGTGGCGGGGTTGTCGCCGGAGATCACCTTGAGGGTCACGCCCTGGCGGTTGAAGTAGTCGAGCGTGTCGGCCGCTTCCGGACGAACAAGGTCCTCCAGGGCCACGAGGGCGACGGGCGCCAGTCGGGCCGGCAGCGACCCCTCGTCGCCCGGCTCGGGCGAACAGGCGAGGAGCAGCACCCGCCGACCGGCGGCGGCCCACTCCGCCCCTGCACGGTCGTCGTAGGCGGAGCCTTGGTCAACCGCGGCACCGACCATTTCCGGGGCCCCCAGCACCCACGTGCCGTGGTCGGCGAACGACGCCGCCGCCCACTTTCGGGCCGAGGAGAAGGGCACGACGTTCTCGGTGCGCCAGCCGGCGGGCGCCGGAAAGGCGTCGGCCATGGCGCGCAGCGTGGCGTTGGGCTCGGGGTCGACCCGGGCCAGCGCGCCGAGGGCGTCGGCCCACGGTGCCGTGTCGTCGAGGACGTCGGTGTCGGCCACGGCCATGATGCCCTGGGTGAGGGTGCCGGTCTTGTCGAGGCACACCACGTCGACGCGCGCCAGCGTCTCCACTGCCCCCAGTTGCTGGACCAGAACCTTGCGGCGACCCAGGCGGAGCACGCTCACGGCCATGGCCACACTCGCCAGGAGCACCAGCCCTTCGGGCACCATGCTGGCCAGGCCGGCGACCGAGCCGCGGATGGCATCGGACAGGTCGGGCTCGTAGATCAGCTGGGTGGACACGAGGAGGGCGGCGGTCGGGACCATCACCCAGGTCACCAGCCTCAGGATCTGGTCGATACCCCGCCGGAGGTCGGAGCGGGCCATGGCGAACTGGCGGGCCTCGTGGGCCAGCCGCGACGCGTAGGCGTCGGCGCCCACCCGCACGGCCCGGCTCCACCCGCTGCCGGCGGTGACGAAGCTGCCCGACAGCACCTCGTCGCCCGGCGCCTTGACGAGGGGCTCAGACTCGCCGCTGAGGAGCGACTCGTCGACCTCGAGGCCTGCGCCGGCGAGCACCACGGCATCGACCACGATCTGAGACCCGGGGCGCAGGGCCCCGACGTCGTCGAGCACCAGCTCCTCGACCGCCAGCTCCTCCACGTCGCCGTCCCGGAGCACCGACGCCCGCGGCGCGGCCAGCAGCGTCAGCCGATCGAGTGTGCGCTTGGCCCGCACCTCCTGGATGATGCCGATCAGCGTGTTCAACACCAGGGCGATGCCGAAGAGGGCGTCGTTCAGGGGGCCGATCACGAGGATCACGGCCAGGAGCACGCCGAGTATGGCGTTGAAGCGGGTGAAGACGTTGGACCGGACGATCTGGCCGAAGCTGCGGCTCGACTGGACGGCGACGACGTTGGTCCGTCCTGCCGCCACATGGGCGGCGACCTGTTCGGAGGTCAGTCCCGTCGGGGTCTCGTGGCCTTCGTCGCCCGGCTCTCCGGTTCCGTCCGCCAAGGATGGCTGTGCGGCTGACGGCGTGTCCACGGTCGGGGGCCGAGCATAGTTGGGCCCCGGGTGGCTCCCCGGGGGACGCCTACATCGGGGTGATGTTGAGTCCCAGCTTGGCGAACTTCTCCAGGGGCCGGTCGTACCCCCGGGCCAGGTGGTGGACGCCGTGGAGGGTCGACGGGCTCTCGGCCGCGGCGGCGGCGATCAGGTAGGCGAAGGCGCCCCGCACGTCGGGCATGAACATCTCCGCGCCGGCGAGGGGCGACACGCCGCGCACGAGGGCCGAGTGCTGCCACCCGCTCTGCTGGAATCGGCACGACTGGCCCACCAGGCACTGCTCGAAGAGCTCCACCTCGGCCCCCATGGCCCGGAGGGCGTCGACGTACCCCAGGCGGTCTTCGAAGACGGTCTCGTGCACGAC
>JBPCJV010000028.1:0-4780 GCA_051004925.1 Acidimicrobiales bacterium
GGGTGGTCGCCGCTGGGGGTCCGAGGCCGCAGATCGTCGAGAACGATCCGTCCGGTCATCTCCACCTACGGTAGTCGGATGGCAGAAGACGTGATCGCGAGCGGTGCGTCCCTGACCGACTCGGGAGCCGCGGAATCGCCCGAGCCGCGCCGGCGGCTGGTTCCCCCGCCCACCCGCTGGCAGTTCGCCGTCCTCATGGTCGCACTGCTGTACCTCGCGGGTTCGGTCGGCTATCTCCTCGGGTCGCGGCGGCCGTCCCGTCCCGGAAAGGGCTCGGTCGACGCCGGGTTCCTCTACGACATGATCGCCCACCATGAGCAGGCGGTGGCCATGTCCGACCTCGAGCTGGCCAACGGCGATGACCAGCGCATCTCGGGGTTCGCCCGGGAGATCCTCAAGTTCCAGGCCTACGAGATGGGGCTGATGCAACAACAGCTCGCCGACTGGGGTCTTCCCGCCACCGACCCGAACCCCGAGGCGATGGAGTGGATGGGCATGCCCGTGGCGACCGACCAGATGACGGGGATGGCCAGTGAGGCCGAACTCACCGCCCTCACCGGCGCCCGGGGCCGCGACGCCGATGCCCTGTTCGTCCCCCTCATGCAGGACCACCACCGGGGCGGGGTGCACATGGCCACCTACGCGGCCACCCACGCCGAGTCGGAGTTCGTGCGCTCGCTGGCCACCCGCATGGCGCGCAACCAGCGCATCGAGGTCAACGAGCTCGAGCAGGCCCGCGCCCGTGCCGGCCTCCCCGAGTCGCCGCCGGGCTACGAACCGGCACAAGTTCCCGCGTCGGCACCGGCGGACCCCCCCGATCACCACTAGTAACGTTCGCGCCTTGATGAAGGCCCTGCGAAGCTTCACCGTCCGGCCCCGGATGCCGGAGGCCCTGGCGCCGCTGCACGAGCTCGCCGTCAACCTGCGCTGGGCGTGGGACGAGGGTGCCCGAGCCGTCTTCGGGGCCGTCGACGCCGACGCGTGGGAGGCCAGCGGCCACGACCCCCTGGCCATGCTCCGGATGGTGGGCCAGGACCGTCTCGACGGCCTGGCCTCCGACCCCGGGTTCCTCGCCCTGCTCAGGGCGGCCCACGACGACCTCGGCCACCACCTCGACGCCGACCTGTGGTTCCAGGAGGGCGACTATCGCCTCCAGGGGGTCGCGTACTTCTCCCCCGAGTTCGGCATCGCCGAGTCGCTGCCGCAGTACTCGGGCGGCCTGGGCGTCCTCGCCGGCGACCACCTCAAGGCGGCGAGCGGCCTGGGCGTCCCCCTCGTGGGCGTCGGCCTCCTGTACCGCCAGGGGTACTTCCGCCAGGAGCTGGCCGCCGACGGCTGGCAGGAACAGCGCTACGTCAGCCAGGACCCCCACGCCCTGGCCCTCACGCCGTGCGAGGGCGACCCCGTCACCGTCGACCAGGCCGGCCGGCCGCTTCTGGCCCGCATCTGGCAGGCCCAGGTCGGGCGGATACGGTTGCTGCTGCTCGACACCCACGTCGCGGGCAACGACGACGACTCGCAGGCTGTCACCGACCGGCTGTACGGCGGTGACACGGAGCACCGCCTGCGACAGGAGATCCTGCTCGGCGTGGGCGGGGTGCGGGCCCTGGAACAGCGGGGCATCACGCCCCAGGTGTTCCACACCAACGAGGGGCACGCCGGGTTCCTCGGGCTCGAGCGCATCCGCCGCCACATCCGCGACGACGGGCTGACCTTCGCCGAGGCCATCGAGGCGGTGCGGTCCGGCACCATCTTCACCACCCACACCCCGGTGCCCGCCGGCATCGAACGGTTCAACCGGTCGCTGATGGAGCGCTACTTCGGTTCGTGGGCCGACGAGTTCGGGGTGTCGTTCGACACGCTCATGGCCCTCGGCCAGGAACCGGGCCAACCGGCCGACGCACCGTTCAACATGGCCGTGATGGGGCTTCGCCTGGCCGGGTTTGCCAACGGCGTGTCCCGCCTGCACGGCCAGGTCAGCCGGCGCATCTTCGCCGGCCTCTGGCCGGGCGTCCCCGAGGACGAAGTGCCCATCGGCTCGGTCACCAACGGTGTCCACGCCCGCAGCTGGGTGTCGCCCGAGATGAGCTCTCTGTTCGCTCGTCACGTGGGCGACGATTGGGCCGAGGGCGGGGCCGGCGCATGGGAGGGGATCTACTCCGTCGACAACGGCGACCTGTGGACGGCGAGGGGCCGGGGCCGGCACCGCCTGGTGGAGTTCTCCCGCCGCCGTTTGCGCTCGTCGTTGCTCGCCCACCAGGCCGCGGGTGGCGACGTCGACTGGGCCGATCAGGTTCTCGACCCCGACGCCCTCACCATCGGCTTCGCCCGTCGCTTCGCCACCTACAAGCGGGCCACCCTGCTCCTGTCTCAGCCGGAGCGCCTGTCCGCCCTGCTGCTCGCGGCCGACCGGCCCGTGCAGTTGCTGTTCGCGGGCAAGGCTCACCCGGCCGACGAGCTGGGCAAGGACATGATCCGCCAGGTAGTGCAGTTCTCCCGCCAGCCCCACGTCCGCCACCGCGTGGTGTTCCTCGAGGACTACGACATCGCCGTGGCCCGCCTGCTCTACCAGGGCTGCGACCTGTGGCTCAACACACCGCGGCGCCCGCTCGAGGCGTGCGGCACGAGCGGCGAGAAGGCGGCGCTGAACGGCGCCCTGAACTGCTCGGTGAGCGACGGATGGTGGGACGAGTGCCACGACGGCAGCAACGGGTGGATCATCTCGTCGGCCGAGCACGACAGCGACCTCGAGCGTCGTGACCGGGCGGAGGCGGCCAGCCTCTTCGACCTGCTCGAGCACCAGATCGTGCCCGCGTTCTACGACCGCGACGGCGACGGACGCCCCGGACGGTGGCTGTCGATGGTGCGGTCGTCGCTGCGGTCGCTGGGGCCGTTCGTCGTGGCCAGCCGCATGTTGCGCGACTACGTCACCGACATGTACGAGCCGGCCGCCGGCCGCCGCCTGGCCATGGAAGGCGACGGCCACGCCCGCGCCCGGGCCCTCGCGGCGTGGAAGGCCAAGGTGCGCGCCGCGTGGGACGGGGTGGTCGTGGAGCATGTGGACGCCGACGACGCCCCCGCCCAGACGGGTGAGGTTCGCAACGTCACCCTGACCGCCGCCCTCGGCGGCCTGTCCCCCACCGACGTGGAGGTGCAGCTCCTCCACGGGCCGGTGGCGCCCACTGGCGAGATCATCGGCGCGTCGATCGCTCCCATGAAGGCGCGGGGAGCGGTGGACGGCAACGGACGCCTCCGCTTCGAGGCCTCGTTCGCCTGCACCCGGGCCGGGGGCTACGGCTGGACGGTGCGGGTCGTCCCCGACCACCCCGACCTGATCACCTTCTCCGAGGTGGGCGTCGTCACCACGCCGTAAGTCACTCGGCCGAGCGGCCGAGGGGCGCCGGTCACTAGCATCGGGAGGGGTGTTCGAACGCTTCACCGACCGTGCGCGACGGGTCGTGGTAATGGCCCAGGACGAAGCGCGTCTGCTGCAACACGACTACATCGGTACCGAGCATCTTCTCCTCGGGCTGCTCCGTGAGGGCGAAGGCGTGGCCGCCAAGGCTCTGGAGCAGCTCGGCATCTCCCTCGACTCGGTGCGGGCCCAGGTGGAGGCGACCATCGGGCGGGGATGCTCGACACCGGTCGGGCACATCCCCTTCACCGCGCGGTCGAAGAAGGCGCTGGAGCTGTCGCTGCGGGAGGCCCTCGACATGGGCCACAACTACATCGGCACCGAGCACATCCTCCTCGGGCTGGTCCGCGAGGGCACGGGCGTCGCCGCCCAGGTGCTGGGCAAGCTGGGCGCCGCCCTGTCCCGTGTGCGCGAACAGGTCCTCGGGCTCCTGTCGGAGCTCGCCGGCGAGGAACATCCAATGGAGACGATCTCCGTGGCCGCCGCCGTGGCTCAGGGAATCGAGACCCGATTGTCACCTGCGCAACAGCCGGGCTGCCCGCGTTGCGGGTCGCCCCTGGCCGAAACTGC
Organism: Acidimicrobiales bacterium; assembly: GCA_051004925.1. Classification (GTDB taxonomy): domain Bacteria; phylum Actinomycetota; class Acidimicrobiia; order Acidimicrobiales; family AC-14; genus DATAQC01. The sequence goes on from JBPCJV010000028.1 coordinate 3,986, forward strand.
CGCGCTCAGGCCCCTCGACGTGGCCGAGCCGGGCCGGGAATCCACCACAAGCGTGGTCTTCGTCTACTGCACCCGCTGCGGAGCGGCCCTGGGCGCCCTCCGCCGCTGACGCACTACTGGTCGGCCACGGCCCCGAGAACGGTGGTCGCGGCGGCGCCGGGGTCGAGGCGCCCGTCGGCCAGCGCGGCAACCGCCTCGTCGTACAGGGGACCGTGGCACCAGCGCAGCCCGGAGGCGCCGGCCCGAGCCTCCACCACCCAGCGCAGCTCGGCCAGCCGCCGGGCGCGACGGCGGGCGCCCAGCCGGCCGTCGGTGGCCAGCCACGCCCGATGGTCGCCGACGGCATCCCACAGCTGCGCCACGCCGCTCCCGTCGACGGCGGAGGTGACCACGACCGGAGGGCGCCAGCCCGAGCGGGGAGGTACCAGGTCGCCCATGGTGGCCAGGACGGCCCGGGCCTCGTCGGCGCCAGGCCGGTCGCCCTTGTTCACGACCACCACGTCGGCGATCTCCAGCACGCCGGCCTTCTCCGCCTGCACGCCGTCGCCCCAGCCCGGCGTGACCACCACCACGACCGTGTCGGCCACCAGGGCCACGTCGACGTCGGACTGGCCCACGCCCACCGTCTCCACCAGCACCTCCGGCCATCCGGCGGCGTCGAGCACCCGCACGGCGTCGGGGGCGGCCGGGGAGAGCCCCCCTCGGGCCGCGCGACTGGCCATCGACCGAACGAACACGCCGGGGTCGGTGGCGTGGGCCTGCATGCGCACCCGGTCGCACAGCACCGCCCCGCCC
>JBPCJV010000029.1:0-2623 GCA_051004925.1 Acidimicrobiales bacterium
CACCCGCTCTGCTGGAAGCGGCACGACTGGCCCACCAGGCACTGCTCGAACAACTCCACCTCGGCGCCCATGGCCTGGAGGGCGTCGACGTAGCCGAGCCGGTCCTCGAACACTGTCTCGTGCACCACCGACATGCCCGGCACCTGGGTGAACAGCACTACGAGGGGTGGCTGCCAGTCGGTCATGAACCCCGGGTGGGTGCTGGTCTGCACCGCGGCCGGGCGCAGGTTGCCGCCCTCGGCCGTGATGCCGTCCTCGGAGATCTCGAAGTGGGCGCCCATGCGCTGCAGGGTGGAGATGGCGGTTACCAACCGGTCCTGCGAGCACCCGCGGATGGTCACCCGCCCACGGGTGGCCAGGCCGGCCACCAGGTACGACAGGGCCTCGATGCGGTCGCCGCCCAGGCGCTGGCGGGCCGGGCCCAGGTGGGGGACGCCCTCGATGATGAACACCCGGTCGGGCTGCATCTCGATGCGGGCGCCCATGCGCTGGAGGAACAGGGCCAGCTCCACCACCTCGGGCTCGATGGCCGCGTTCTCGAGGGTGGTGCGCCCCTCGGCCCGGGCCGCGGTGAGCAGCACGCTCTCGGTGGCGCCCACGCTCGGGAAGGGCAGGCGGATGTGGGCCCCGTGCAGGCGGGTGGCCTTGGCCTCCAGGCCCTCGGGGGTCAACTCGACCTCGGCGCCGAAGAGGCGGAGGGCGTCGACGTGGAAGTCGAGCGGGCGCCGGCCGATGTTGTCGCCCCCCACCAGGGGGACGAACGCCTCGCCGACCCTGTGGAGGAGGGGCCCGACGAGCAGGATCGGAGCCCGGTTCAGGCCCGTGTAGGACTCCGGGATCCGCCCGTCGGTGGCCGAGGCCAGCTCCACCTCGATGGAGGCACCGCCGTCGCCGTCGGCGTCGGACAGGGTGACGTCGGCGCCCAGCGAGCGGAGCATGCCGGCGGTGATGTCGACGTCGCCCAGCATCGGGGCGTTGAGGATGGTGCTCGGCCCGTCGCCCAGGATGCTGGCGACCATGAGCTTGGTCACCGCGTTCTTCGACCCGCTGATGCGCACTTCGCCCCGGAGGGGGCCGGTGGGCTCGATGACCCACGTGGGCGTGGTCGTCAGGTCGGAGGCCGTGGTCACCGGGCCCATCATGGCACCGGGGGGCCAGACCGCCTGCGGGGGCGGGCGGCTACGGATCGCGGGGCCAGAGCATGCCCCGCTGTGACACGGCGAGGTTGTCCGGCGCGGGGTCCTGGCCGTCAGGTTCGGCGGCGGGCGCATCCGCGACCGAGGGGCCCGGTCCGGCGGCCAACGACGGGGGGAGGGGCTCGGCGTGGACCACACGGAGCCTTCGCGTGGTGCGGGTGAGGGCGACGTAGAGCGCGCGCAGGCCCTGGGGGCTTTCGGCCACCAGCCGGGCGGGCTCGGCCACCACGACCGAGTCGAACTCGAGGCCCTTGGCCGTCTCCGGGGCGAGCAGGGCCACGGGTGCGTCGAGCACACCGGCGTGGACGCCGGTGCGGGCCAGCTCGGGCCCGAGGGCGGCGGCCAGCTCCGGGAGGAGCCCGGCGGGCGCGACCACGCCCACCTTTCCCGGGGCGACCGCAGCCCGTTCGTCACGGGCCGCCTGGGCCGTGGCCGAGACGAGGTCCTCGGCCCCGACACGGGAGAACACCGGCTCGACGCCCGCCTGGCGGACGGGTACGGGCGGGGTGATGTCGGGCGCGGCGGCCGCCAGCACGCGGGCCGCCACCCCCATCACCTCGCTCGGCGTGCGGTAGTTCACGGTGAGGGTGGCCACCCGCAGGTCGCGGCGGCGGGGAAGCTGGGCCACGACCTCCTCCCAGCTCGACGGCGCCCGGGATCCGGTGGCCTGCCCGAGGTCGCCCACGATCGTCATCGACCCGCCGGGGCAGCGGCGGGACAACATCCGCCACTGCATGGGCGACAGGTCCTGGGCCTCGTCCACGAGCACGTGGCCGAAGGTCCGGGTGGCCAGGTCGCCGTGACCGTCGTCGTCGGGACCAGCCTCGTTCTCCAGCCGCCGGCGCAACTGGGCCCGCAGTCCGGGATCGTGGGCGCCGGCGTCGTCGAGGGCCCGCTCGATGGCCCAGTGGTCGTCGCCCCCGTCGCCGTCGTCGTCGGCGTGGCGCCGGACCCGTGGGAGGGAACGCTCGCCGAGTCGCACCGCGGCCTCGTCGAGCAGGGCGACGTCGGCGTCGGTCCAGGGCACGTCCGCAGTGCGGGGGCTGGCCGGCCGGTACAGGGCGGCGCACTCGTCGGCGTCGAGCAGGCTCCGGGCGGCGCGCTCGATCAGCATCCGCGAGGAGAGGAAGCGGTGTAGCAAGGACTCCGGCGTGAGGGTGGGCCACATGGCGTTGGCCGCGGCTGCGAAGGCGGGGTCGGCCCGCAGGGCCTCATCCACGTCGGCCCGGGCGTCGTCGCCGACCGCGGCCCCGCGCCCGGCGAGCTGGCCCAGGAGGTGACGGACCAGGAGGCGGTCGAGGTTGGCGCGGCGCTCGTTGTGCGCCGTTGCCCCTCGCCGGGCCCGGCCCACGAGCCGGGCGGAGTCGGCCACCGAGACAGTGAGGCGGTGACGGCCGAACGGGATGACGGCGGGCTCGGCCAGGGCC
>JBPCJV010000030.1:0-5704 GCA_051004925.1 Acidimicrobiales bacterium
CGTGCGCCCGTCCGCGACCCCCCGGCGCAGGTCCGACGCCGACACCTTGAGGGCGGGGATGTCCACGCGTTCGGTGGTCCACCCGGGACCCGGGTCGACGACGTGCGCACCGGGGCGGGTAACGACCACCAGGGTGGCGAGGGGCCGCACCGACTCGACCCGCCGCCAGGTCGGAAGGTCGGCCACGACATCGGCCCCCACCACCAGGAACAGCTCCCTGTCGGGCTCGGCCGCGGCCAGGGCCTCGAGGGTGTCGGCCGTGTAAGAGTCGCCCCCCCTGTCGATCTCCAGCGAGCTGGCCTCGAGGCCGTCCACGCTGGTGGTCGCGGCCTCGACCATCTCCAGGCGCGACGCGGCGTCCGTCACCGCCCGGTCGTGCTTCTGCCAGGGCTGGTTGGCCACCACCAACAGCACCCGGTCGAGGCTGAGAGCGTGGCGGGCGCCGACGGCCGCCACCAGGTGGCCGACGTGCACCGGGTCGAACGTCCCCCCGAACACGCCGATCCGCTCCCGTCCCCCGGATGGCACGGCGACGAGTGTACGGGCCCTGCCGTCGGGCTCCCAGGCCGAAACAGGGCCGCGTTGTTACGCTTGGCTGGTGGGGTTGCTCGATCGACCGGAATTCGATCGATGGCGGGCCCAGGCCGTCGGGACTGTCATGAGCAGCGATGCGGTGATCTCTCGCCGGCGGGCCCAGCGCCAGGACCTCCTTTCCACCGTCCACCGGTGGGCCCAGAGGGCCGGGCCCGCGGTCGAGGCCACGGCGATCGTGGTGGTCGGGTCGGTGCGCGAGGGGGGACTTCAACAAGTGGAGCGATGTCGACGTGCTCGTCGTCGTCGGCGGCCTCCCGGATTCCCTCCAGGATCGCCACGCCCTGCTCGCCGGCACGAAGAATCCCGCAGGCGTCGAGGCCATCGTGTGGACGCCCGACGAGCTGGCGCGGCGGCGGGCCGGCGGCACCGATCCGATCGCCCGGGAGGCCTACAGCGTGGGGGTGCTGGCCTACGGCGAGCTTCCCTGAGGGAGCGGCTGGTCGAAGGCCGGTCTGGCATCTACCCTGGAGCACGGGAAATTGCGGCGCGCAGGCGGCGCGACCGACCCAGACTCCTGCCCCTCGGCACGAGCCTCGACACCCATGACACCGAGCCAGCAATGAACCGAGCCAGCAATGACACCGAGCCAGCAATGACACTGAGCCCCGACATCACGACCGGCACCTGGACGCCGAGCAGCTGGCGCGGCTTCCCCGTCGACCAGCAGCCCGACTGGCCGGATCCCGCCGCCCTGGCCAAGGTGCTGGCCCGCCTCGGGTCGCTGCCGCCGCTGGTGTTCGCCGGCGAGGTCCGCAACGTCACCGCCAGCCTGGCCCAGGTGGCCGACGGCAAGGCCTTTCTGCTCCAGGCCGGCGACTGCGCCGAGTCGTTCGACTTCTCCGGCGACACCATCCGCGACAAGCTCAAGGTGATCCTGCAGATGGCGGTCGTGCTCACCTACGGCGCCGGCGTGCCCGTGGTGAAGATGGGCCGCATAGCGGGGCAGTTCGCCAAGCCCCGCTCGTCACCCACCGAGACGGTGGGGGGCACGGTGATCCCGGCGTTCAGGGGCCACATGGTCAACGGCGAGGCCCCCACCGCGGCCGCCCGCGTGGCCGACCCCGAGCGTCTCCTGCAGGCCTACCACCAGTCGGCGTCCACCATGAACCTGCTTCGCGCCTTCACCAAGGGCGGCTTCGCCGACCTCAGCAAGGTCCACGTCTGGAACCAGGAGTTCGTCGCCGACAGCAGCCAGGGGCAGCGCTACGAGCGCATCGCCACGGGGATCGACCGGGCCCTGCACTTCATGGCCGCGTGCGGCATTGACATGGCCACCGAGTCCACGTTCCACGAGGTCGACTTCTGGACCTGCCACGAGGCCCTGCTGCTCGGGTACGAGGAGGCCCTCACCCGCCAGGATTCGCTCACCGGCAAGTGGTCCGACTGCTCCGCCCACCTCCTGTGGGTCGGCGACCGCACCCGCCGGCTCGACGGCGCCCACGTGTCGTTCCTGAAGGGCGTGGACAACCCCGTGGGGGTGAAGCTCGGGCCATCGGCGTCACCCGATGAGGCCGTCGAGCTGTGCGCCACCCTGAACCCCGAACGCATCCCGGGCCGGCTCACGCTGATCACCCGCATGGGCGCCACCCGGGCCGAGGAGCTCCTGCCGCCGCTGGTGCGCGCGGTGAGCGACTCGGGCCACCCGGTGGTGTGGGTGTGCGACCCCATGCACGGCAACACCTTCCAGTCGCCGTCGGGCCGCAAGACGCGGCGCTTCGACGACATCCTGGCCGAGCTCCGGATCTTCTTTGCCGTCCACCGGGCGGAAGGCTCGTGGCCCGGCGGCGTGCACGTCGAGCTCACGGGCGACAACGTCACCGAGTGCCTGGGCGGTGGCGACGCCGTGCTCGACGACAACCTCTCCGACAACTACACGACCATGTGCGACCCGCGCCTCAACGCCCACCAGTCCCTCGACCTGGCCTTCGGGGTCGCCGAGTTGCTGCGGGGCTGACCCCGCCCGTCCGCATGTTCCGCTGGGGAGTCGCCTCGTTCGAGCCCCGCGCCGACTCGGTCCTGCTGTGGACCCGGGTGCGCCCGGGACAGAGCGAGGTGCACTGGGAGCTGGTCTCGGACCCGGACTGCCAGGCGGTGGTGGCCGAGGGATCGCGCACCACCGGTGCCGGGCAGGACCACACCGTCTGTGTCGACGTCACCGGGCTGGCGCCGGGAACGACGTACTGGTACCGGTTCCGGGCCGGCGGCTCCTGGTCGCCGGTCGGGCGCACCCGCACCCTGCCGGCGGCGCCGACCGAGCGGGTGCGCATCGGCTACGTCTCCTGCTCCGGGTACAACGTGGCGCCGCTCGGCGTGTACCGGGCCGTGGCCGACCGGGAGGTCGACCTCGTCGTCCCCCTCGGCGACTACATCTACGAGACCGACAAGCACAAGGGCCCCCGACGCCACCGGCCGCCGCGTATCGCGGTGACCCTCGGCGACTACCGGGAACGGCTGGCCCAGCTGCGTGAGGACCCGGACTGCCAGGCGCTGCACCTGCGGCACCCGATGGCGGTGATCTGGGACGACCACGATCTCGCCGACAACGCCTGGAGCGGCGGGGCCAAGAACCACGACGACGATCGCGACGGGCCGTGGGCGGCCAGGGTCGAGGCTGCGGCCCGGGCCCGGCAGGAGTGGCTGCCGTCGCGACTGGTCGACCCGCCCGATCCCACGCGTACCTGGCGCTCGATCGCCGTCGGCGACCTGGCCGAGCTGGTGCTCCTCGACACGCGCATCGCAGGACGCGACCGCCAACCGGGCGACGACGGCGCCATTCCTCTCCACGACCCGGCCCGGTCGATGCTGGGCGACGACCAGCGGGCCTGGCTGCGGGAGCGGGTGGCCGACGTCGGTCGCCCCTGGACGGTCGTGCACAGCGGCGTGGTCGTCAACGAGCTGGCCCTGAAGCTTCCGCCGGTCCCGGGGATAAACCCGCTCCTGCCCAACGGCTACGCCGTGCTCGACGGCAGAGTCTTCCACGACGACCAGTGGGACGGCTAACCCGCCGAGCGCGATCGCGTGGCCCGCTGGATGCGTGAACGGGGGTCGTCGGGAGGCGCAACGATCGTGGTGTCGGGCGACGTGCACTCGTCGTGGGCGTTCGACGGGCCGACCGACCCCGACGTGGCCGGCGATGAGCCACCGGCGGTGGCCGTGGAGATGACGGTGCCGGCGACCTCGTCGGTGCCCATGGCCCGGACCCACGCACCGGGCCTGTGGCGGGTGATCGACCAGTCCACCCGCCGCATGCCCCACGTCCGGTGGGCCGAGATCACCGAGCGGGGCTATTCCATCCTCGAGATCACCGCCGACCGGGCGGTGGCCGAGTGGTGGATGGTCGACGTGTTCAGCGCCGATCCCACGGGAACGGCCGAGGTCGGCGCCGTGTTCTCGACCGAACGGGAGGGACGGCCGCCCCGCTGGGTGTCGGCGTCGCCGACGCCCGACCCCGACCGTCCCGGCCTCCCCGCGCCCCTCCCGGCGCGACCGGGCGACCTCCGGCAGATGCGCCGGCGGCGCCGCACGCGCCGTGGGTTCGAGACAGTGTTGACCGTGGGAGCGGTGGCGGCGCCGTTCGCCGGACTCGTCGCCTGGAGGCGGCGGTCGTCAACCGGTGGGAAGGGATTCAGGGGCCGGGGCCTCCGGGGGCGCGGGCCCGGGTAGGTCGCCGTTCTTGTGCCGGTAGTGGCTGCCGACGCCGACGCCGATGGCCACCAGGGGCACGGCCAGGAAGGCGCCCAGCACGCCCCCCACGATCAGCCCCCCGGCGACGGTCACGACGGTCACCAGCGGGTGCAGGCGGACGGCGCGCTCGAGGATCAGCGGCTGCAGGACGTTGCCCTCCACCTGCTGGACGACGATGGTGGCGGCCACGACGAGCAGGGCGGTGCCCGGGCCGTTGGCCACCAGCGCCACCACGGCGGCGACCAACCCGGCGACAAAGGCTCCGACGAGCGGGATGAAGCCGCCCAGGAACGTCAGGATGGCCAGGGGGACCACGAGCGGCACGCCGAGCACCACCAGGGCGATGGCGATGAGCACGCCGTCGATGAAACCCGTGGCCGCGGTGGCGATGAGGTACTGGCGCATCACCTGACGGGCGCGGGTGGCCAGGGCGACGGCGTCGTCGCGGTGGTCCCGGGGGATCCGCTCCCGGGTCCAGTCGGCGATGGCGGCGCCGTCCTTGATGACGAAGAACAGGGTGAAGAAGAGCAGGACGAGTCCGCCGAGCACCTCGCTGGCCAGCCGGGCCTGGCCCGCGGCCTGTTCGGCCAGTCCGCCGGTCGCCTCCCGGATCGCAGCGCGGGCGTCGGCTTCCAACTGGTCGACCCGCGGCGCGGTGAGGTTCAACGGCTCACCTTGAGCCCATTCCTTGGCGTCCACCAATCCCTGATCGAACTGCTCGCCGACGTCGGCGAACTGCGTGGCCACGCTGGCGCCGATCGAGACGATCAGTCCCACGAGCACGGCCAGGGCGCCGACGAAGACCGCTGTCGTGGCCAGCGAGGGAGGCCAGCGGTGCGCTCGCAACCAGGCGGCCACAGGCTCGAGGACGGCGGCGATGAACAGGGCCAGGATGATGGGCACGACCACGACGTAGAGGGTGAGGAGGACGACGACGCCGACGGCGAGGGCGGCGGCAACGACGAGAAGGCGCCAGCTCCACGCCGCGGCGCCGACCAGCACCGCGGGGACCTTGACCGCCTGGCTCTCCTCCCTCGTCATCGCTTGTCGCCCCTTGTTCTCTCGACGCGTCGAAAGGCTCAACTTAGGGCTCGCGCCCGGTCGAGTACGTGAGCCTCTTCGGATGAGGCCGCCGGGGACTCTCGTCGACAGCAAAGTGCTGCTCGACGTGATCACCGAGGATGAGCGCTGGCTCGAGTGGTCGTCGAACGCGCTCGCCCGCGCCGCCGATGACGGTGGGCTGTTCATCAACCCGATCATCTACGCCGAGGTGTCGGTCCGCTTCAGCCATATCGAGGACCTCGAAGAGACGCTGCCACCTTCGGACTACGGCCGCCTTGCCGTGCCATGGGAGTCGGCGACGAGGGCAGGCGTCCTGAGCGATCGCGATCGAGTGGACGTTTCCGCGAGCGCTTCGCCATTTCCA
>JBPCJV010000031.1:0-7519 GCA_051004925.1 Acidimicrobiales bacterium
AGAACGCCTAACAACGCCGAAAAGACCACCCCAAAGCAAACCACACCATTCCGCCCCCCGGGGCGCCGAGCGCCGCCGCCGGTCTGGCTGCGGCCGCTGCCACGGTCGCCGTCGGCGGGCCACCGGCGTGTTCCACTAACTGGTTGACAACGGCGCCCCTGCGTTCTAGATTGTGTTCAACCACCAGGTTGAACACGAGGAGGAAGGCTGTGGCGGCTGATCCGCTGTCCCGGGTGTTCTCGGCCCTGGCCGACCCCACCCGGCGCGACATGGTGGCGAGGCTGGTCGTCGCCGACGCCAGCGTCAACGAGCTGGCCGAGCCCTACGAGGTGACGGTCCAGGCCGTCTCGAAGCACCTGAGGGTGCTGGAGGACGCCGGCCTGGTCAGCCGCAGCCGCGATGCCCAGCGCCGCCCGGTGCATCTCGAAGCCGAGGTCTTCGACCTGATGACCAAGTGGATCGAGCGGTACCGCCGCCAGGCCGAGGAGCGCTACCGCCGCCTCGACGACCTCCTCCGGTCGATGCCCGAGCTTTCCGCTCAGTGGGCCGCTCGGGCCCCAGGCCACACCGAACCCCAGCACCACAACCAGACAGGAGAAGCGACGTGACCACCAGAACCCACGAGACCGAGATCGCCACCGACCCCGACGTGCCCCTGATCCGCATCACCCGGGAGTTCGACGCACCGCCCGACAAGGTCTTCCGGGCCCACACCGACCCCGACCTCCTCGTCCGGTGGTGCGGGCCCCGCGGCACCGAGATGCGCATCGACCGCTTCGACTGTCGCACCGGCGGGTCGTACCGCTACGTGCACGTGAGCGACGGCGACGAGTTCGGCTTCCGGGGCTGCTTCCACGAGGTCCGCCCTGCGGAGGTCATCGTGCAGACCTTCACCTTCGAGGGCATGCCCGACGGCGTGGCCCTCGAGCGTCTCGTCTTCGAGGACCTCGACGACGGCCGCACCCGCCTGACCTCGACCTCGCTGGTCGACTCCTTCGAGGGCCGCGACGCCTTCGTGGCCAGCGGCATGGAGGTCGGCGTGCGCGAGGGATACGAGCGCCTGGACGAGGTGCTCGCCGGCTGACTCCCCCGGTTACTCCGCACCGGTGTAGGAGCACACCACGGATACGCATCTGTATCAGGCGCGCCGATCGAGGATCACGTGACTGAAGCAAAAAGCATCGTCCACTTCGACCCTCGAGTCCTTCGGCGGACAACACTCCGCTCGGACGACCGGAAAGGCAGCCATGACCGACATCAGCGTCGGCACCAACTACTCGAGCTGGGCCGTCTCCAACTGGATTGGCGACGAGATCGTGATGCAGTCAGGGGAGTACTCTCATCGACTGCTCGGCTTGGCCCTGAACGGTCACGGGCCGATCTACGTCAGCGGCCCGGCACGGCTGGTTGCCACGGCGTCGCTCTCCTTCCGCCTCCGGACTCCTACCAACGGCCCGACGACACGGGTGTGGGCCTGGCTCCAGGCGGGCAAGCAGCCGTCGGCCGGCGAGACGGGGGAGCCCTATCAGCCCATGAGCCTCGGATTCGCGGCGACGTCGTTCGGGCAGAAGCCCAACGACATCGGCAGGTGACTGTCGTTGGCGGCCTCGAGATCGACGAGGGCGACTGGGACGTGCAGGCCCGCGCTCAGCTGTTTGTCAGCCCCGACTCTGGCATCATCGGGTTCCACCAGGGCGGTCTGATCGCGGTGACGACGCCGCTCGGTCCCCACGACTAGCGGGTTCATCGGCCCTCACGGCGGTGGTCATGGTCGTGAGGGCGGGGCGCTCGCCGGAGCACCCGCCGGCCCTGCGGTGATGGCCAGGGCCACGGTGCCGTGCGACACCGCGTAGACCACCTTGGCCGCCTCCGCCGGCGTGACCGCCACCGTGGCCGACTCCTCCCCCACGTCGACCACCAGGGCGGCCTGGGCCACCGGGAACGTGGGCTCGCCGCCCCCCGCGGCCTGGGGATCGAAGCTGGCCAGCACGTCGACCACGTCGCCGGCGCGCAACGGCGGGCTGGCCACGCCGGCGGGCACGCCCACGGCGCGGGTGCCGGCGGGGAGGAGGGCGGCCAGGCCCTTGAGGCCCCACGGCGCCAGGGTGTCGCGCACCACGGCTTGGCCACGGAACAGCGGCGCCACCGTGGTCCGCCCCACCACCTCGTCGACCGAGCCCATCCAGCCCTTGGGGAGGAAGGCGGCCGGGACCGAGCGCGCGGTCACGTCACCCGGCTGCACGACGGCTCCGGCGTCGACGGCCCGGGTGGCGACGGCCGCGGTGCGCAACGACCCGTAGCGGGCGGCCTCGGCCCGGGCGCCACCGACCAGGCGGCCGACCACGGTGGCGGTGAGCAGGGCAAGCAGGGCCACGACGACCCAGAAGAACGACGGCGAGCGGGACAGGCGGCGCAGGCGCACGACAGCTCCTCAGCGGTTGCAAGGACCACGGCGGCTCGGCTGAGGGGAAGCGGGCCACGCCGGAGGGTGTCACCGGCGGCGAACGAGATGCTAGGTGGGCAGCGACCCCGGGTCCAGGGCGTCGCCGCAGGCGCACGCCCGCTCGGCGGGGACGGCCGGGATGGCCCGGGACAGGAGCCGCTGGACGCGCTCCACGTTGTCGGCCAGCACCCGGAACACCGCCTCCATGGTCACCGGTTCGGCGTGGATCCCCTCGACGCCGTCGAGGCCGGCGTCGTAGTCGGTGACCAGGGCGATGCCCGCGTAACACATGCCCAGCTCGCGGGCGAGGGTGGCCTCGGGGTACTGGGTCATGTTCACCACGTCCCAACCGGCGGCCGCGAACCAGCGGGACTCGGCCCGGGTGGAGAAACGGGGGCCGGCGATGACCACGACCGTGCCCGAGGGATGGGCCACGATGCCCTCGGTGGCGGCCGACGCCGCGGCCACCGCCCGCAGCTCGGGGCAGTACGGGTCGGCGAAGGAGATGTGGTTGGGGACGGGCCCGTCAAAGAAGGTGTCGGCCCGACCTCGTGTGCGGTCGACCAACTGGTCGCACAGCACGAACTCGCCGGGCTTCACGTCGGGGCGCAGCGACCCGACCGAGCAGGGAGCCAGCACCCGTCGCACCCCCAGCGATCGCAGGGCCCACAGGTTGGCGCGGTAGTTCACCCGGTGGGCAGGCACCTCGTGGTTCACGCCGTGGCGGGCCAGGAAGGCAACCCGGCGACCGTCAACCTCCCCCACGGCGAGCCGGGCCGACGGCGGCCCGTACGGGGTGTGGACGGCCACCTCGGTGAGATGGTCGGCGAAGCGGTAGAAGCCGGTGCCGCCGAACACGCCGATCTCGGCCGTGGGCCCGGCCAACGGGTACGGCCTCAGCCCGTGGCGGCGGCGGTGCCGGCCTTCTCGCCGCCCGGCTTCGCGGCCGACGAACCGGATGTTGACGACGAGTCGGACTTCGGTGACGAGTCGGTCTTCGACGGGGAGCCGGACTTCGACGAGTCGCCCGCACCGGCCGAGGCACCGTCGCCGGCGCCCGCCTTTGCGCCCGCCTTCTCCCTGTCGCCCGACTTCTCCCTGTCGCCCGACTTCTCCTTGGCCTTCTCCTTGTCCTGGTCGCCCTTGGCCGCCGCCGGCCGGCTGTCGGTGCGGTAGAAGCCGCTGCCCTTGAAGGAGATGCCGATCGACCCGAACACCTTGCGCAGCGGCCCGCCGCACACCTGGCAGGTGGTGAGCGCCTCGTCGCTGAACGACTGGACGACCTCGAGGCGCTCGCCGCAGGACTTGCATACGTATTCGTAGGTCGGCATCGGGGAGGGCCTCGGCAGTGGTCGAGAATGAAATTGGTTCCCATCGTACTGGCTCCTCCCGAAGGCGCAGAGTTCCTACGATGGGCCGATCAGCGGAAATCTCGACCCCGATGACGTCCTCGCCCGCCTCCGTCGTGCCGAGGACCACCTGCGCACGGTGGAGCGCCGCCTCGAAGCGCTGGAGCAGGGCGGATTCGAGTTCCGCCGGGCGCTGACCCGCCTGGGCGACGCCCTGACGGCGACGCACGACCGTCCGGCCATGGTGAGCGCGGTCCTCGAGACGTCCGCCCTCTTCCTGGGCAGCCCGGCCGGCGTCTTCTACACCGGGGTGGCGGGCAGTGATCGGCTCCGTGCGCTCGCCACCTTCGGCGCGGTCGCCGACGACCCACCCGACCTGGTGCGCGCCGAGGGGGTGGCAGGTACGGCCGCCGCCGCCGACCGCGTTGTCGTGTGGCCGGGCCACGACGCGCCCCGACCCTCGCCGTCGGAACCGCCCAACGGCACGATCACGGCCGTCGCCGTCCCCGTGCGCTCCGACGGCCACCCGTTCGGTGTCCTCGCGCTGTACGGCCGCGGGAACGGCGTGTCCTTCTCGTCGGCCGACGTGGAGACCCTCCAGTCCCTCGTCCGGCAGGCGGAGACGGCCATCGACAACAGCTACCTATACGACGAGGCCAAGCGCCTGTCGCTCACCGACGGCCTGACCGGGCTGTGGAACTCCCGGCACTTCGACCTCCGCCTGGGTGAGGAGCTGTCGCGGGCCGAGCGGTTCGCCGACGACTACTTCTCCCTGGTGCTCGGCGACCTCGACAATTTCAAAGGCGTCAACGATTCCCACGGGCACCAGGCGGGTAACAGCGTGCTCGTGGAACTGTCCCGCCGGCTCATGGTCTCGACCCGCGAGGTCGACGTGGTGTCCCGACTGAGCGGTGGCGGCGACGAGTTCGCCATGGTCCTGCCCCGCACCGGCCTGGCCGGAGCCCTGCGCCTGGCCGAGAAGGTGCGGGCTGCGGTCGCCGACGAGCCGTTCCGGACCGACGACCTCGCCCTGGCCATCACCATGTCACTCGGCGTCGCCTCGTACCCCGAGCACGGCAACTCGGAGAAGGAGCTCAAGGCTGCGGCCGACGGCGCCCTGTACCGGGCCAAGCACCTCGGGGGCAACCGCGTGGAACACGCCAAGGTCGGGGAGTGAGCGGCGTGGCCGGGCAACGGTCGACGGCGCGGCCCGTCCGCAAGGCGGTCATCCCCGCCGCCGGCCTGGGCACCCGGTTCCTGCCCGCGACCAAGGCCCAGCCCAAGGAGATGTTGCCGGTCGTCGACAAGCCGGCCATCCAGTACGTGGTGGAGGAGGCGGTGCGGGCCGGGCTGCGCGACATCCTCATCATCACGGGCCGCGGCAAGCGCTCGCTCGAGGACCATTTCGACCGCTCGTTCGAGCTCGAGCACTACCTGGAGGCGGCCGGCAAGTTCGACCTGCTGAAGGAGATGCGCGAGATCGCCGACATGGCCGACATCCACTACGTGCGCCAGGGCGAGCCCCGAGGGCTGGGCCACGCGGTGTCGGTCGCCGCCGAGCACGTGGGTGACGAGCCGTTCGCCGTGCTGCTGGGCGACGACATCATGACGGCCGAGTCGACGGTGCTGAGCGATATGCTCGACGTGTACGAGCGCCACGGGAGCTCGGTCCTGGCTCTCAAGGAGTTCCCCCTCGAGAAGATCTCGTCGTACGGGTGCGTGCGGTCGGAGCCGGTCGAGGAGAACCTGGTGCGGGTGCTCGACATCGTGGAGAAGCCGTCCCCCGAGGAAGCGCCGTCGAACCTGGGGGTGATGGGCCGTTACGTGCTGACCCCGGAGATCTTCGGCGTCATCGACCAGGTGGCGCCGGGCGCGGGCGGCGAGATCCAGCTCACCGACGCCATGGCCATGCTCCTGAACGACCAGCAGATCTACGGGCACGTGTTCGAGCACGGGCGCTTCGACGTGGGCGACAAGGCCGACTACCTGCGGGCCACCGTCGAACTGGCCGTCGAACGCGACGACCTCGGTCCGGACTTCCGCTCCTTCCTCGTCGAGCTGGTGCAGCGCAAGAAGCTGGGGTGACCACCCGGTCGTCGGTGTGATCTCCGTCGACGACGCCCGTCGCCACATCCTCGGGTCCTGCGCGGCCCTGACGCCACGGGCGGTCGCCCTCGCCGAAGCCGCCGGCCGCGTGGTCGCCGAGCGCGTCGTGGCCGATGAGGACGTCCCCCCCTTCGCCAACACGGCGATGGACGGGTACGCGGTCCGCGCCGGCGACACCGCCCACGCCCCCGTGCGCCTCCGGGTCGTCGGCACCCTGGCCGCCGGCTCCGCCCCGGACATCGAGGTCGGCGAGGGCCAGGCCGTGCGCATCATGACCGGGGCACCCATCCCGCCCGGCGCCGACGCCATCGTGATGGTGGAGCGCACCCGGGCCGTCGGAGACGG
The DNA here is from genome assembly GCA_051004925.1 of Acidimicrobiales bacterium. Classification (GTDB taxonomy): domain Bacteria; phylum Actinomycetota; class Acidimicrobiia; order Acidimicrobiales; family AC-14; genus DATAQC01. Next base: position 6,244 of record JBPCJV010000031.1, read on the forward strand.
AGTGGAGGTCGAAACGCCCGCGTCGCCGGGCGACCACATCCGGCGCCCAGGCGAGGACCTGCGCCGGGGAGACACCCTCGTGGAGCCGGGAACGGTGCTGTCCCCGGGACACGTCGGCGTGCTGGCCAGCGTGGGACGTCAGACGGTGACGGTGGTGCCCCGGGCCCGCGTCGGGGTGCTCTCCACCGGCGACGAGCTGGTGGCCGACGGCGGCCGCCTCCGCCCCGGCCAGATCCGCGACTCCAACCGTCCCACCCTGCTGGCTCTCACCGCGGCGGCCGGGTGCGAGGCCGTCGACCTGGGCCTGGTGGGCGACGACGAGGAGGCACTCCGGAAGGCCGTGCGGCGAGGGGTCGACGGCGGCGACGCCCTGGTCACCAGCGGGGGCGTGAGCGTCGGCGACTTCGACTACATGAAGACGGTGCTCGACGGCCTGGGACGGATGCAGTGGTGGCAGGTGGCCGTCCGCCCGGCCAAGCCCCTGGCCTTCGGGATGGTCGGCGACACCCCGGTGTTCGGCCTCCCGGGCAACCCCGTCTCCTCCATGGTCTCGTTCGAGCTGTTCGCCCGGCCCGCGCTGCGCACGATGATGGGCCTGCCCGACGTCGACCGCCCCCGGGTGAGGGCCGTGGCCGACGAGGCGCTGCGGCGGCGGCCCGACGGCAAGCTCCACCTGGTGCGGGTCGTGGCCGGCACCGACGACGGAGGGCAGTGGCACGTGCGGACGTCGGGCGGCCAGGGGTCGCACATGCTGGCGGCCATGGCCCGGGCCAACGCCCTGGCGCTGCTCCCCGACGGCGAGGGTGTGGACGCCGGGGCCCCTGTAGAAGTCATGCTCCTGTAACGCGGGGCTCATTCCGACGCCACGGATGGGGCGTAGCGTGGATGAACGTGGCAACCGTGCGTCCCGATCCCCCCGAGCCTCTCGTCGACCCCTTCGACCGGCGCGTGCGCGACCTGCGGATCTCCATCACCGACCGCTGCAACCTGCGCTGCCGCTACTGCATGCCGGCGGAGGGCCTCGACTGGCTGTCCCGCTCGGATCTGCTCACCTTCGAGGAGATCACCCGGGTGGCCCGGGTGTGCGTCGAGCGCTTCGGGTTCAACAGCATCCGCCTCACCGGCGGCGAGCCCACGGTGCGGGCCCAGCTCCCCCGCCTGTTGGGCATGCTGGCCGAGCTGTCCACCCCCTCGGATCCTCTCGACCTGGCCCTCACCACCAACGGCACCACCTTCGCCCTGCTGGCCGACGACCTGCGGCGGGCCGGTCTCGGCC
>JBPCJV010000032.1:0-5614 GCA_051004925.1 Acidimicrobiales bacterium
GGCCTCGGCCACACCCTGCTTGCGGGTGTCGACCGAGACCCGGACATGAGGGGCGAGGGCTTCGATCACGAGCAGGACCCGGCGGCGTTCCTCGTCCTCACCGACCGGTGCCGCGCCGGGTCGCGTGCTCTCGCCGCCCACGTCGACCACGTCGGCCCCGTCGGCCACCATCTCCAGGCCGTGGGCCACCGCCGCGTCGGTGTCGAACCAGCGGCCACCGTCGGAAAATGAGTCGGGTGTGACGTTGAGGACACCCATAACCAACGTCGCCACACCGTGATCCTAGTGGTTCAGCCAGAGGTCATATGGCGGTTTGGAGCAGTCATTTCGGCATCGACCTTGACGACGATTGGTCGGCCGTCGTCGAGCAGCCGGGCCACGAGCGACCCCCGGACGGCGATCGCCTTGGCCCCGAAGGCTCGGGCCCTCCGTCACCTCGGGCAACCGCCGTCCCAGGGGCGCTGACCGCCTTCCATCGCATCCTGGCTACTCTCGCCCGGTTCGGTACCAGACGGCGGTGGCGCTGGGCAGTCGGGGTCCGGGGCCGGTCGGCCCGCTGGCGAGCACGACCTCCCCGGCGGCGACCAGGTCGGCCGGCACCCCGGTGGGTTCGTCACCGACGTTGACCATGCAGGCGAAACCCTCCCGGCGGAAGGCGAGCACGCCGTCCGGCGCGTCGACCCACACGAGGGGCCCCGATCCTCGTGCCAGCTGCTCGCGCAGGCGCAGGGCGGCCCGGTAGAGCGTGAGCACGGAGGCAGGGTCCGACTCCTGGCGCTCCGCCGTGAGCGCGGCCCAGTCAGTCGGCTGTGGCAGCCACGCCTCCTCCCCGGGCCCGCCACCCCGCTCAGAGGGCCGCTCGGGCCCGCGGCCCCCCCGCTCCGGGGGCCGCCCGGGCCCGAATCCGAACGGCGGCTGGTCGCCGGACCACGGCATGGGGACGCGGCAGCCGTCGCGGCCGCGCTCGGCGCCTCCGCTGCGGAAGAAGGTCGGGTCGCGCAGCACCTCGTCGGGCAGGTCGGTGACCTGGGCCAGGCCCAGTTCCTCGCCCTGGTACACGTACGCCCCGCCGGGCAGGGCGAGCATGAGGAGGGCGGCGGCCCGGGCCCGCCGTGTGCCGAGCTCGCCTCCCCCGTAGCGGGTGACGTGGCGGATCACGTCGTGGTTGGACAGCACCCAGGTCGGCGGCGCCCCGACGCTGTCCATGGCGGCGATGCACTCGTCGATGGCCCGGCGCAGGGCGCCGGCGTCCCACGGCGCCAGCAGGAAGTCGAAATTGAAGGCCGTGTGCAGCTCGCCGGGTCGCAGGTAGCGAGCCAGGCGGGCGGGGCTGTCCACCCATGCCTCGCCCACGAACGTGACGTCGCCCGGGGACGCGTCGGCGATCCGCCGCCACCGTCGGTAAACCTCGTGGACCGCGTCCTGGTCCCAGTAGGGGTGGCCCTCCCGGGCCGGCCCCGCCGCCCCGAACCTGCCGTCGAGGTTCGGCAGGGCCGGGTCCTTGGCCAGGCCGTGGGCCACGTCGATGCGGAAGCCGTCGACGCCGCGGTCGAGCCAGAACCGGAGGATGTCGTCGAACTCCGACCGCACCTCCTCGTTCGTCCAGTCCAGGTCGGGCTGCTCGGGCGCGAAGAGGTGCAGGTACCACTGGCCGGGCTGGCCGTCGCTCTCGGTCACCCGGGACCACGCCGGGCCTCCGAACACGCTGAGCCAGTCGTTGGGCGGGTCGCCGCCGCCCGCGCCCGTCCCGTCGCGGAAGACGTATCGGGACCGCTCGGGGCTGCCGGGGGCCGACGCCAGGGCGGCCCGGAACCAGGCATGCTCGCTCGACGTGTGGTTGGGGACGAGGTCGATGATCACCCGGAGGCCGAGGCGGTGGGCGTCGCCCACCAGGCCGTCGAGCTCGGCCAGCGTGCCGAACACGGGGTCCACGTCGCGGTAGTCGGCCACGTCGTAGCCGGCGTCGGCCTGGGGTGAGGGGTAGAACGGGGTGAGCCACACGGCGTCCACGCCCAGCCCCGCGATGTAGGGCAGCCGGCTCCTGACGCCGGCCAGGTCGCCGATTCCGTCGCCGTCGGAGTCGGCGAAGCTGCGCACGTACACCTCGTAGATGACCGCGTGGCGCCACCATGGCTCCCGCTCCCGGGGCCGCTCGGGCCCTGACTCCCGCTCCGGGGGCCGCTCGGGCCCTGGCGGGTTGGTCGTTGGCGGCGGCATCGGTCGGTCGGTGCCGATCAGGGGGCGGTGCGACTCGCCGCGCTCTGGAGGCGCAGCCAGGCGAAGCGGTACCCCTCGAGCTTCAGCTCGAGCGCGGGGGCCGACTGTTGCCCCCCGCCCAGAGGGCCGCTGGGGCCGGGAACGGCCCGAGGCGCGTCGGTGGTGAGCAGGTCGACGAGGCGGTCACCTTCCTGGGTGGGACCGAGGTCGATGCGGGTGTGGCGGGCCTCGGCACTGAGGTTATGGACGGCCACGACCGCGCTCCCTTCCCAGTCGCAGCGGTGGGCCAGCACGGCGTGGTCGCCCCCCGTGTCGAGAAGGGTGACCGCGCCCCACCCGATCTCGGGCGTCTCGCGACGCCGGCGGATGATGCGCTCGAACCAGTTGAGCAACGACGACGGGTCGCGGCGCTGGTCGGCCACGTTGACGGCGAGCGGCCCGAACGGGCCCTCGACGACCGGCCGGGGCAGGCGCGATGGTCGTGCCGACGAGAAGCCGCCGTTGTGCTCGTCGGTCCACTGCATGGGCGTGCGGACGCTCAGGCGGCCGGGGACCCCGAGGTTCTCCCCCATCCCGATCTCCTCCCCGTAGTACAGCACCGGCGTGCCGGGCAGGGAGAACAGCAGGCTGTACACGAGGCGGATGCGGGCCTGGTCGCCCCCGAGCATCGGTGGGAGGCGGCGCCGCAGGCCCCGACCGAACAGCTGCATGTCGGGGTCGGGACCGAAGGCGGCGAAGACCTCGCTGCGCTCGCGCTCGCTCAGCTGGTCGAGGGTGAGCTCGTCGTGGTTGCGCACGAAGACGGCCCACTGCGACTCCTCGGCGACCGCCGGCCGCCGCTCGAGGGCGCGCCGGATCGGTCGTGAGTCTCCCCGGGCCAGGCTCAGGTACGTCGCCTGCATCAGCGAGAAGTCGAAGCACATGTTCAGCTCGTCGGCATCGGCGTCGCCGAAGAAGTGGCGCAGCTGCCGGGCGGGCAGGTTCACCTCGCCGAGCATCATGGCGTCGCCCCGGCGTCGGGAGACGAAGGCCCGCAGGTCGCGCAGCACCTCGTGCGGGTCCAAGCTCACCGCACCGGGTGACTGTTCGATGAGGAACGGCACGGCGTCGACGCGGAAGCCGTCGACGCCCAGCTCGAGCCAGAAGCCGACGATCTTGGCGATCTCGTCGCGCACCGCGGGGTTTGAGATGTTGAGGTCGGGTTGGTGGGAGTAGAAGTGGTGCAGGTACCACTGCCCCGTGCGATCGTCCCTGGCCCAGACGCTGTCCTCGGCGTCGGGGAACACGACTGCGTCGGCGGCTCCCGGTGGGGGCTCGTCCACCCACACGTAGTAGTCGCGGTAGGGGTTGTCCCGGCTGGCGCGCGACGCCCGGAACCACGGGTGCTTGTCGGAGGTGTGGTTGACGACCAGGTCGACGATCACCCGCAGCCCACGGTCCTTGGCCGTGCGGACAAAGGTGACGAAGTCGCCCAGCGAACCCAGCCGGGAGTCGACGGCGTAGTAGTCGGTGATGTCGTACCCGTCGTCGCGGTTCGGCGACGGCTGGAAGGGCATGAGCCAGATGCAGCTTACGCCGATGCCCGCCAGGTAGTCGACTCGCTCGGTCAGCCCTGCGAAGTCACCGCGCCCGTCACCGCCCCAGTCGAGGAAGGTCTCGACGTCGAGGCAGTACACGACAGCGTTCTTCCACCACAGGTCACTCGTGCGGGCCGACGTCACCGGCCCGCCTTCAGCTCGGGCAGGACCGAGGAGGCGAAGGCGTCGAGGAAGGCGTCCTGGGCCCGGCCCACGTGATGGAGGTGCAGGCCGTCGACACCGAGATCGACGAACTCCTCCAGCCACGCCCGGTGCCGTCCGAGGTCGGCCGACACCAGCACCGCGCTGCGCACGTCGTCGGGCTCGACGAAGCGGGCGGCGGCGTCGAACTGCTCCGGCGTCTCCAGGTTCCACATGAGCGACGGGTCGAAGACGCCGCTCCGCCACTGGTCGTGCGCCGTGGCGAGGGCGGCGCCCTCGTCGGGGTCCCAGCAGAGGTGCACCTGCAGGTAGACGGGCTTGCTCTCGCCCCCGCCCTCGCGGAAGGCATGGAAGACCCTGCGCAGGACATCCGTCGGCTGGTTGATGGTGATGAGCCCGTCGGCCCAGCCCCCCACCACCCCCGCCGTGTGGGCGCTGACGGGGGCGCCCACGAGCGCGGGTGGCGTGTCGGAGAGGCTCCACAGCCGGGCCCGGTCGACCCGCCCGAGGCCGTCGTGGCTGACCCACGAGTGCCCGGAGTGACCCTGGGCGCGGGTCCAGGGCGCGAGGTGGTCGGAGCACATGGCCGCCTCGAAGCCGGCGTCCTCGGCCGCCCGCACCGCCCGCAGCAGGGCGCTCGGCGCCAACTGCTTGTGAGACGCGTGATACCCCACGGTGGCCATGACCGACTTTGTTCCCCGGGCTGTGCCCCGAAAACCCGGTGCCTATCTCTCGGTGGGCTGGATCGTGACGGGCCCGGTCGGCTCGCCCCGCAGGACGCGGATGGCGATCTGGCTGTTGGCCAGCGAAGCCTCCACGCCGGCGCCGTAGCCGTCGGGGACCTCGATCTCCCGCTCGTACCCGCCGTAGTCCCACTCGTGGACGAGATAGTCCCGCGGCGCCGCGCTCCGCAGGTGGGCCCAGAAGCGCAGGGCGCCGGGTCGCAGCTCGACGGAGACGTCGTCGGCGGTCACCGTGGGCAGGGGGGCGACGATGACCAGCGCTCCCGTCGTCTCGTACACGTTGACGGGCACCGACTGCGGACGCATCTCATCCTGGGCCGCGGCGGTGGCGTCGACCACCTCGCGGTGGCTGGGCGTGTCGCTCGTCATCGTCCGAACCTACCCGGGAGGTCCGACATCGATCCTCGCCCCTGCGGGAAGGCTGGCGCGCAGGTTGGCGACCGCGCCCTGGACCGCCTCGTCGCTTCCCTCCACGGTGAGCACCAGGACGACCTGCTCCCAGGAGTTGCTGCCCTGCGCCGGCCGGGCCGAGGACTTCAGGTCGACACCGGCGGCGTCGGCGAGCATGGTGGCCGTCGGGACCGCCAGCGACGACGGCCCGACATAGGTGATCTTGTGCGCGCTCACCCGGCAAGCATCGCACCGCGGGCGGCCCGCTGCCCGTTCTGGTCGGGTTTCGCAGGGCCCTGGGCCCCCGAAACCTGATCGGAAAATGCCATGAGCCACTCACCGATCGGACGCGCGCCAGCGGCTCGGGACGAAGTTCCGAGAACAACGGGCCGGCGCATAGGTGGATCAGGCGGCGGGGGTCAGGGTGACTTGGTGACCGAGGGCTCGGAGCTGGTGCACGAGATGGCGGGTCCTGCGGTCCTTGTCGACGTGGGTGGTGTAGAAGTCGGCGCCGAGATCGTGAAA
>JBPCJV010000033.1:0-4212 GCA_051004925.1 Acidimicrobiales bacterium
CCCCGTGGCCCCGTAACTCCCCCCGAAGCAGGCGTGGAGGCCACGGCCCAGACCGCCCTGGCCGGATTGTGGGAGCGCTTCAGGGAAGCCTTCAGTGCCCAGGTCGCGGTACTCGAGGAGGCGGCGATGGCGGTCTTGTCCGGTGACCTTCCGCCGGAGTTGGCGGACCGTGCCCTCCGGGAAGCCCACAAGCTGGCCGGCTCCCTCGGGACGTTCGGCATGCCGAGAGGGTCGGAGATGGCCCGTGAGATCGAGTCGTGGTTCGGGCCCGGGACCCCCCGGGATCAGGCGGCCATCCTGCGCCTGTCGGACCTGGTGCTGGCCCTCCGCCTCTGTGTTGATGCCGGCCCTGCGGTCGAAGCCTCTGGTGGGCTCGGAGCTCACGACGAGAATTGCCAATCGGCTGGAACGATCACGGCTCCTCCGGCGCTTGGCCGAAACCAACCCACTCACCGGCGTCGCCAATCAGCGGACCTCGGCCGAGGCAGTGGAACGGCTCCTCGGCAGAGGCGGGCGATGTGGGTCGAAAGCGTCACCGCCCGCACCAGGGCGTCGTAGAGGTTCGACAGGCGAACCGGCTTGGTGAGACGGGCCACGAACCCGGCAGCGCTCGTGGCCTCGGCCTCCACCAACACCGAGCTCAACAGCAGCAGGGGCACAGAGGCGAGCCGGGGATCGGAGGTGATGACGGTGGCCAGCTCCAGGCCGTCCATGCCCGGCATGGCCATGTCGACCAGAGCCAGGTCATAGGGCTGGGACTGCGCCGCCGCGGCGCGCAGGCGCTCGAGGGCCACTTCGGCGTGGGGGGCCACGTCGGCGGCGATGTCCCAGGCCCGCAGCTGGGAGGCCAGCACCAGGCGGTTGGTGGCGTTGTCATCGACCACCAGCACCCGCCGGCCTGCCAGCGAGTGGCCGGCGCAGTCGGGCGCGGCGATGGGCTGGGTGGCGTGGGCCAGGGGCAGGTGGAGCCAGAAGGTGCTGCCTTCGCCGGGCCGGCTGTCGACGCCCACGGTGCCGCCCATGGCCTCGGCCAGGCGCCGGCAGATGGCCAGGCCCAAGCCGGTGCCGCCGTAGCGGCGGGTGGTGGAGGCGTCGGCCTGGGAGAAGGGCGTGAAGAGCTTCTCTGTCGTACCCGGGCTTATGCCCACACCGGTGTCGGCCACCTCGCACCGCACCACCACACCGTCATCTGTCGGCTCCTCGGCCAGGCCGGCTCGCAGCACCACCTCGCCCGCCGCCGTGAACTTGACGGCGTTGGTGGCGAAGTTGAGCAGGATCTGTCGCAGCCGCCCGACGTCGCCCCGCAGCGCGGTGGGCACCTCGGGACGGCAGTACGCCACCAGCTCCAGACCCTTGACCCGGGTGGACTCGGCCACCAGTGCGGCCACCTCCTCGATGGCGTGGGCCAGGTCGAAGTCCACCATCTCCAGCTCGAGCCTGCCCGCTTCGATCTTGGAGAAGTCCAGGATGTCGTTGATGACGGCGAGCAGCGCCTCCCCCGAGGCCCGCACCCGTTCGGCATGGTGGCGCTGGGTCTCGTTCAGCTCGGTGTCGAGGAGCAGCCCGGTCAGGCCGATGACGCCGTTCATGGGCGTGCGGATCTCGTGGCTCATGGTGGCCAGGAACTCCGACTTCGCCCGCGACGCCTCGACGGCCTGGTCGCGGGCCTGAGCCAGGGACCGTTCGTTCTCCTTGCGCTCGGTGATGTCCTGCACGAAGGCGATGAACGTCGGCCGCTTCCCCCCGGTCTGCCAGATCGAGAGCTCGGCGGGGAACTCCCGGCCGTCGCGGTGCAGGGCCGACAGCTCCAGGCGGTTGCCCAGCACCGGGCCCTCGCCGGTCGCCAGAAACCGGGCCAGCCCCTCGCTGTGGGCCTTCCGGTAAGCCGGTGGGATGATGGTGTCGGCCAGGGACCGCCCCCGCGCCTCCGCCGCCGTCCACCCGAAGATCGTCTCCGCGTTGCGGTTCCAATCGGTGATCAAGCCGCTCTCGTCCATGCCCAGGAAGGCGTCGTTGGCCGCCTCCAGGATGGAGCGGGTGCGGCCCTCACTGTGGCGGAGGGCCTCCTCGGCCCGCTTACGCTCGATCACCCGACCGAGGTCGGTGCCCACCTGGGCCACCACGTCGAGCAGGGCCGGATCGGGTGGGGCCGGTTCACAGGAAAAGAACTCCAGGACACCGAGAACCTCCCTGCCGGCGAGCACCGGGACGCCGAAGCCAGCCCGCACGCCGAGGTCTTCACCGCCGGCGGCCCGGACCAGGGGGGCGTCGGCGGTCACGTCGTCGATCCACACCGGCAAGGCCGTCCCGGCCACCCGCCCGGGCAGGCCGACGCCGAGGACGAAGGGCATTGCATCGGTCGCCCGACGGAACCCCTCGAAGCGCTCGGGGTCGTCGACGTGCCAGATGGGCATCGGCCGCACCTCGTCGGCTGACTCCTCCGACACCAGGTAGACGTGGCCCACCGGCCAGCGGGTGTACCGGCACACCTCGTCGAGGGCCACTTGGAGAGCGCAGTCCGCCGTGGGGGCCTCATTGGTGGCTACGGCGATGGTGCGCAACAGGACCGCGGCGTCTGACCTGTCACGGAGTTGCCGGTTGGATTCCGCCAGCTCGGCCGTGCGTTCCTCGACCCTGGCTCGGAGGTCGTCGCGCAACACCAGGTTCTCGATGACGATCAGCGCCTGGCGAACCGCGAAGACCACCAGGCAGATCAGCCCGCTCGCCAGGAGGAAGGGATCCTCGGACAGGTTCAACGTTGTCCCGCCGATGACCAGCAGCGCTCCCAGGAAGGGCACGTAGGGCAGGAACTCCTGCACCCGGCCCAAGCGGGCGTGCTCACCAGTGGCGGACACGCGGGCCGGGAACACGGTGACGAGAGCGATGAGCAGGAAGGCGATCAGCCACCCTGCGTACAGGGGGGTCCCCGAAGCGAAGACTCCTTCGACGGTGCGATGGACGTAGATGCTGTCGGTCACGGCCAACGTCACCAGCCCGCCGCCGAGGAACACCCACGGCATCCGCGCCCGGACAGGCCTCCGCATCCCGAGCGCGAGGACCAGCGAGGCGACCGCGATGTCGACGATCGGGTAGGCCATGCCCGTCCGGCTCAGGAGATCCGCGCTCTCGGTGCGATACAGGGGGCCGAGCACCGTCGCCCAGCTGATGAACAGGACCGACGTTGCGATCACCGCGACGTCGAGGGCGGTGCGGACCCGAGAAACCAGGCGTTCGCTCTCGCGGGGGAAGCTCAACAGCCCGAACGCGGCCACCACGAAGAAGCCCACGAAGCCGATGTCCGCGACCGAGGGGAAGGGGTAGAGGTGGTCGCGGGTGAGCCCGTAGGTGGTCCAGACAGCGTTCCCTGCAGCCCACACGACGGCGGCGAGACTCAGCACTCGCCATCCCCGGGAATCCGCTCCTCCCCGACGGGCGGCTCGGGCACAGGCCCACGCGGCGAGGAGGGCGGCGGCCTCCAACACCAGATCGGAGGTCGTCTGCGCCAGAGAAGTACCCGACTGGGCGAACAAGAACGTCGTGAACGCCGCCACGGCGGCGCACGAGGCGACCACCGCCCAGCGGAAACGGGGCTCAGCCCTCATGGCCCACCCCAGCCGATGCCGCACCACGTCGCTGAACCCATGCCGCCATCCCCGGTGGTCGCTCGGCCACCATACCCGCAGAGGCCGATGGCTCCATCACGCCAGTCGCCATGAGGTCGCATGGCGGGCATTGTGCACCTCGGGCTGTCAGCCGAGCGTGACGCCAGCGTGACGCCAGCGCCACGGTGGCGTGACGTGTTCGATGAAGTGGCGGCTCAGCCCCGCTCGGACGGCGCGGTGTCGCTCACCATGTCGGCCAGCCACTCGGTGACCGCGGCACAGACCTCCTCCGGACGGGCAGACGTGAACGTTCGCTCGAAGCCGCCGGAGACGTCGGTGCTGACCCGAACTAGCGCACGCAGGGGATCGGACGAACCCTCTTCGACCCAGGCCCGGATGATAAGCAAACCGGTGGGATCACTCGTCATTCGCCTCAGTCCCTCCTCCGCCGGTCGTGAAGCACACACACACACGTCAACCAGACTAGCCTCGATTGTTCGCGCGGCTTCGTGAAGAACTGCCCGTAGCTCCGCGGAAAAGCGCTCCTGACCTGGGAGAATGCGTGTTCTCAACGCAGGCAAACCCACCAGGAGGAGCGCTCCTTGAAGGT
>JBPCJV010000034.1:0-3039 GCA_051004925.1 Acidimicrobiales bacterium
CACACCCTCGGCCGACGCGGTGGTCGAGCACATGCTGCACCTGGGCGACTGACATGTGGCCGGTGCTCAAGGGCTCGCTGGACCACGGCACCCGCCTAGCACACACGGCAGCAGGGGTGGCCCTGGCCGTCAGCCTCGTGTGCGGGACGTTCGTGCTCACCGACCCCATCGACTCAGCCTTCGCCCGGGCCTCCGCCCCCGTCCCCGGTCAGGTCGACGTGTTGGTGCGCTCCGCGGCCCAGTTCGACGCAGTCGGACAGGCGGTGTCCGACCGGGAGGCCATGCCGCAATCCGTGCTGCCCTCGGTGCAGGCCGTCGCCGGCGTCGACCGGACATGGGGAACCGTGTGGGGGTATGTCCAGGCCGTAGGGGCCGACGGATCGGCGGTGGCCACCAGGGGCCGGCCGACCATGGGCACGGCGTGGACGCCGGACACCGTGGCCGTCGCCGGCCGCGAGCCGACGCGGCGGGGCGAGGTGGCCCTCGACGTGGCCACGGCGCGCCAGGCCGGCCTCGGCGTGGGCGACCCGATCAGAGTCGTGCTGGCGGGCGGCTCCGAGGACTTCACGATCACCGGCGTGACCGAGGCGCCCAAGCTGGTCAGCTCGACGGTCGTCACCTTCGACCTCGCCACCGTGCAGCGGGTGCTGGGCCGGGAGGGTGGTCTCGACGCGGTGTCGGTGCGGGCCACGCCGGGCACCGGCGCCGAGGCGCTCCGGGCCCACGTCGGCGCCGCGCTGCCCGACCGCTTCGAGGTGCTCACCGCCGACCAGGCGGCCAAGCAGGCCAAGGAGTCGTGGACCAAGGCCCTCGGCTTCCTCACCACCGGACTGTTGGTCTTCGCCGCCGTCGCCCTGCTCGTCGGCGGGTTCATCATCTTCAACACCTTCTCGATCCTGGTGGCCCACCGCTCCCGTGAGCTCGGACTCCTCCGGGCCGTGGGGGCCAGCCGGGCGCAGCTGCTCATGTCGGTGCTGGCCGAGGCCCTCGTCGTGGGCCTGCTGGCATCGGCCGCCGGCGTGGCCGGCGGGCTGACCGCGGCCCGAGGCCTGCTGGTGCTCCTGCGCACCGCTGGCCTGTCGATCCCGTCCACCTCGGTGGTGTTCCAGCCCCGCTCCGCGGTGGTGAGCCTGTTGGCCGGCGTGGCCGTCACCGCGGTGGCCGCCGTCCAGCCGGCACTCCGGGCCACGGCCGTCTCGCCCCTGACCGCCCTCGAGGGACGTCGGGACGACGACGACGACACCGCTTCGAGGCGGCGTGCGATGGCCGGGTTCGGCCTGGCCGGCACAGGGCTCACCGCGGTGTTCGTCGGCATGCTCGGAGCCGGGCCCCGGCCGCCCGCCGTGGTGGGCATGGGTGCGGCGCTGGCCTTCGTGGGTCTTGTGCTCCTCGTCCCTCTCCTCGTCGCCCCGACCGCCCACATCGTGGGGGTCCCGCTCTCCCGCCTGCTCGGTGAGCCCGGGCTTCTCGGCCGGGAGAACGCCCTGCGCAGCCCGCGGCGCACGGCCGCCACCGCCCTCATGATCGGCATCGGGCTCATCGGCGTGGTCGCGGTGATGGCCGCATCGATGAAGACCTCGGCCTCCTCCACGGTCGAGGCGGCCATGCGCGCCGACTTCGTGGTGACCACCCACCAGGTGCCCGGGGCCCCGGCGGGGGTTCCGCTCGTCGCCGCCGACCGGCTCCGGCAGTCGCCCGCCGTCGCCGCCGTGTCGGAGATCCGATCCGGCCAGTGGGGCCTGAACGGCACTACCCAGACCCTGGTGGCCGTCGACCCGGCCACGGTCACGGGCGTCTACGAGCTCGATCCCGACTCCGCGGCCGCCGCCTCCCAGCTCGACGATTCCGGCCTGCTCGTGCGCGACACGGCTGCCGCCCGCCACGGTTGGCGGGTCGGCGACCTGGTGCCGATGACCTTCTCGCGCACGGGGACGCAGGGGATGCGCCTGGCCGCCACCTACTCGACCACGACGGTAAGGAGCGACTACGTGATGTCGCTGGGCGCCTTCGAGGCCAACTACGCCCAGCAGCTCGACACCGAGGTCGACGTGCGCCTCGTCTCGGGTGCGACGGCGACCGCCGGCCGCGAGGCGATCCGCCTGGCCCTGGCCGACTTTCCCAACCTGGCCGTGCGCGACCGCTCCGAGGTCCTCGCCGCCCAGTCGAACCAGGTCGATCGCATGCTGGTGCCGGTGGCCGCCCTCCTGGCTCTGTCGGTCGTGATCGCCCTGTTGGGCATCGCCAACACCCTCGCCCTGTCGATCCACGAACGTCTCCGGGAGCTCGGGATGCTGCGGGCCATCGGCAAGGCCAGGAGCCAGCTGCGCTCCATGATCCGCTCCGAGGCGGTGATCGTCGCCGGCCTGGGCGCGGTGTGCGGAATGGTCGTGGCCGTGGTCTTCGGCTGGGTCGCGGTCACGTCGATGCAGGGACTGGGCGTGACCCGCCGGGTGTTCCCGGTGGGCCAGCTGGCCGGCCTCGCCGCCGCGGCCACGTTCGCCGGCCTGGCTGCCGCCGCCGCTCCCGCCCGCCGGGCGGCGCGGCTGCGGGTACTCGACGCAGTCAGCGGCGAGTAGCCCGCCCCGCCGGGGTCAGTTCCGGAAGCCGCAGACGCTCGCCGCGTATCCCTGGAGGCGGACTCCGGCCTCGGCCACGTCGGGGGCCTGGAAGGCCTGGACGGCCTCCGGCGGCAACTTGGCCAGGTCGTACCCGGCGTTTTTGAGTGCGGTCAGGTACCCCTCGGCCGCGGCGGCGACCACCGTGACGTCGGGCTTGATCTCGGGCGGGGCCGCGTCCTCGGCCGACTTGATGGCCGAGCCGACCTCCTCGGCGAGCTGGCGGATCTGTTCCGTGTTGGCGCCTGTGGATACGAGCCCGGTCAGGCGGCTGCCATAGGTGTTGATGAGGTCACAGAACTGTCCGCCCTCCTGGACCTGCGTCAGCTCCTCCGTCGTCGGCGTGGTGTCGGCCTTGGGTGCCCACCCCGCGCAGACACAGAGAGTCGCCGGCCTTGGTCCGGACACAACAAAGAGCAACCTG
>JBPCJV010000035.1:0-11067 GCA_051004925.1 Acidimicrobiales bacterium
GCCCGACCGGGACTCCCGTTCTGGCGTGCGGAACCGCTCCGAAACGGGCGCGCCTCGCACGCCAGGCGGCGGTCGTGCCGGGAAGCTCTCAGGCCGGAGGCGCCGCCGTCGTCTCCGGCGGCGCCGCGGTCGTGGTCGTCGTGGGAGCCACGGTCGTCGTGGTCGACGCCGGCGCCTGGGGGGCACGCAGGTCGATGAGGATCTTGCCGTTGTCGTCGACCCGGGTGGGGAAGCTGGTCAGGCCGGTCCCGTCGGCGGGGTACTCCGTGTTCGAGCACCGGTCGACGAAGACCCGCTGGTCCGGTTGCCAGACCACCAGGCAGTCGTCGCCCGACCCGGGGGCCCGGGTGTCGAAGGTGCGCCAGTCGTCGCCTCCGAGGTGCTGCACGTAGATGGCGCGCTTGCTGCCCAGCGGGTCCTGGAGCAGGAGGGGGCCTTGGTCGTCGACGGGACCGGCCAGGGCCTTGGCGCTGCCCAGCACGTAGAGGTCGCTGCCCACGGGGCTGCGGGCCTCTCCCGAGCTGATGGCGTTCATCACCGCCACGAACAGGAGCACGCCGACTACGAGGCCCCCCACTGTGAACAGGAGCACGGCAGGGCTGAACGTGACCAGGGGCCGGCGTCTCGGGGGCTGCGGGGACGCTGACTCCGGTGTGGGGGTCGGGGGCACCTGCCTAGTATGCGTTCGATGAACCGCCCGTACCGGGTAGTGGTCGCCAAGCCCGGTCTCGACGGCCACGATCGAGGAGCCAAGGTCATCGTCCGTACCCTTCGCGATGCCGGCTTCGAGGTCATCTACACGGGTCTGCACCAGACGCCCGAGCAGGTGGCCGAGACCGTCCTGTCCGAGGACGCCGACGCCGTGGGACTCTCCGTGCTGTCCGGGGCCCACATGACGCACTTCCCCCGGGTCCTCGACCTCCTGGCCGACAAGGGGGCGACCGACGTGGTCGTCTTCGGCGGCGGCATCATCCCGCCGGGCGACGCCGACCGCCTCCGGCAATTGGGTGTGGCCGCGGTGTTTACGCCGGGTGCGACCATGGCCTCGATCAGCGACTGGCTGGAGACCACTCTCGACGCCCGGGAGGGCCCGAGCGGTGCCCTGAGCGGGAACGAGGCGTCCTGACCGTGGACCTGCTGGAGTACCAGGGCAAGGAGCTGCTCGCCGCCCACGGGGTGGCCGTTCCCCGGGGGGCCGTGGCCGACACCGTGGAGGAGGCGGTCGCCGAGGCCGACGCCCTCGGGTACCCCGTGGTCGTCAAGGCCCAGGTGCAGGTGGGGGGACGGGGCAAGGCCGGGGGGATCCTGGTGGCGGGCACGACCGACGAGGTCCGCACCTCAACCCGTTCGATGCTGCACCGGTCGCTCAAGGGCCATCTGGTGCGGCGGGTGTGGGTCGAGGAGGCGTCGGCGCCGGCCCACGAGTACTACGCCTCCGTCACCTTCGACCGCTCGGCCCGGCTCCACCTGGTGATGCTTTCGGCGCGAGGCGGGGTGGACATCGAGGAGGTCGCGGCCGAGGAGCCCGACGCCATCGCCCGCCTCCACGTCGACCCCCTCGACGGCCTTCCGTCGGAGGCTGCCCGCGACCTGGTGGAGCGCGCCCGACTCGACCCGGCCGTCACCGACGAAGTCACCGAGATCGTCCTGACCTTGTGGGCCGCGTATCGCGACGGCGATGCCGAGCTGGTGGAGGTCAACCCTCTGGCCGTCACCGCCGACGGTCGGGTCATGGCCCTCGACGCCAAGGTGACCCTCGACGACAGCGCGGCCTTCCGTCACCCGGAGTGGGACGGGTGGCGGGCCGACGAGGTCCTCGACGAGCGGGAGCGGCGGGCCCGGGACAAGGGCCTCAACTACATCGGGCTGGCCGGCACCGTGGGCATCATCGGCAACGGCGCCGGACTGGTGATGAGCACCCTCGACGTGGTCAACGAGGTGGGCGGTACCGCGGCCAACTTCCTCGACATCGGGGGCGGGGCGGGCGCCGACGTGGTGGCCGCAGCCCTCGACGTGGTCAACAGCGACCCCAACGTGCGGGCCATCCTCGTGAACATCTTCGGGGGCATCACCCGCGGCGACCTGGTCGCCCAGGGCATCGTCGAGGCCCTGGAGCGGGTCGAGTTGCGCAGCCCGATCGTGGTGCGCCTCGACGGTACCAACGCCGAGGAGGGACGGGCCATCCTGGCCGAGCACGCGTCCGAGCGGCTCTTGTCCGAGCCGACCATGCTGGCGGCCGCCCGGCGGGCCGTCGACGTGGCCGCCGGAGCGAATCTGTGATCCTCGTCGACGAGCACACGCGGGTGGTCGTGCAGGGCCTCACCGGGAGCCAGGGGCGTTTCCACGGCCTGCGCAACCGCGCCTACGGCACCCAGGTGGTGGCCGGGGTCACGCCCGGCAAGGGGGGGACCGACGTCGAGGGCATCCCGGTGTTCGACACCGTGGCCGAGGCCGTCGCGGCAACGGCAGCCGACGCCAGCCTGATCTTCGTGCCGCCCCGGGGCGCGGCGGGCGCCGTGGTGGAGGCGGCCGACGCGGGGATCGGCCTGATCGTGTGCATCACCGAGGGCATTCCCCTCCACGACGAGGTGCGGGTGAGCAGCTACCTGCGCCGCAACCACCCCGAGGTCACCCTCGTCGGGCCCAACTGCCCCGGGGTGATCTCCCCGGGCCGGGCCAACATCGGCATCACGCCCGTGGAGATCGCCCTGGCCGGTGGGCCGGTGGGCGTCGTCTCGCGGTCGGGCACGCTGACCTACCAGGCCCTGTTCGAGCTGACCCGGCAGGGCATCGGCCAGACGACGTACATCGGCATCGGTGGCGACCCGGTGCCCGGCACCGGGTTCGTGGAGTGCCTGCGTCGCTTCGAGGACGACCCAGAGACGCGGGCCGTGATCCTCATCGGCGAGATCGGCGGCAACGACGAGGAGGCGGCCGCCGAGTTCGTGGCCTCCGAGATGACCAAGCCGGTCGTGGCCTATGTGGCCGGCGTCACCGCGCCGACGGGACGCCGCATGGGCCATGCCGGCGCCATCGTGTCGGGCACCGCCGGCGGGGCGCGGTCCAAGATCGAGGCCCTGCGACGGGCGGGCGTCGAGGTGGTCGAGACGCCGACCGAGGTCGGCGACCGTATGGCGCAGGTAGTCGCCGCCCTTCCCCCCACCGGGTGACGGTGCGACGCGTCGCCGTCGCCCTGTGCGCGGTGGCGCTGACGGGGTCCTGCCGGGCCGACGGAGATTCGGGCGTCGTCTCCGCGCCCATGCTCACCACTGCAGGCCAGCCTGCGGCCGCGGCCCCACCGGCCCCGTCGCCGCCCCCGACCGCTACCTCCGACACGGGCGCCGGCGACGGGCCGGGCGTGGTGATGACACCGTCGGGCGTCGTCCTCCCGGTCCTGTCGGAGACCGACGGCGGGTGGACGGTGCGCACGCCGTGCGGCGAGGAGCGCACCGTGACCACCGGCACCCACGTCCGCCATGTGGACATCGTCCTCGACCCTGGCCATGGCGGCTTCGAGAAGGGGGCGGTCTCCCCGGGAGGCCTGGCCGAGGCGGGCGTGAACCTGGCCGTCGCCCGCCGGGCCCAGGCCGACCTCGAGGCCGAGGGCATCTCCGTGGTGCTAACCCGCACCGGCGACTACGACATGGGGCTGACACCCAGGGCGCTGGTCGGCACCGCCCTGGACCCCGCCGCCCTGGTGTCCATCCACCACAACGCCGATCCCGACGGGCCCCGCTCGACGCCGGGGTCCGAGACCTACTACCAGCAGTCGTCGGCCGACTCGAGGCGCCTGGCCGGCCTGGTGCAGGAGGAGGTGGTGCGGGCCCTGTCGGCGTACCGCATCGACTGGGTCAGCGACACCGACGCCGGGGCCAAGATCCGTGAGGGCGCCCGCGGCGACTACTACGCCATGCTGCGCCAGACCGCACCCGTCGTGAGCGTGTTGGCGGAGCTGGCGTTCATCTCCAACCAGGTCGAGGCCGACCTCATCGCCCGAGCCGACGTCCAGGCGGCGGAGGGCGCAGCCGTCGCACGCGCCGCCGTCCGCTACCTGCGCACCTCCGACCCGGGCTCGGGCTTCACCGAGGCCTACCCCCGAGGCCCCGACCCCGGCGGCCCCCCCGGTCCGCCGGCTCCCGCCTGCGTCGACCCCGCCTTCGACTGCCCGCTCGCGGAGCCTTCCTCGTTCCGATCAGGTTTCGCGGTGCCAGGGGCATTATGACTG
The DNA here is from genome assembly GCA_051004925.1 of Acidimicrobiales bacterium. Classification (GTDB taxonomy): domain Bacteria; phylum Actinomycetota; class Acidimicrobiia; order Acidimicrobiales; family AC-14; genus DATAQC01. Next base: position 4,226 of record JBPCJV010000035.1, read on the forward strand.
ACCAGAACGAGTGTGCGGGCGCCTACGCCGGCGGCGTTGCGCTGCGGCGTTCGTTGCGGATCATCACCGCGCCCACCACCAGGGCCACCGTGGCCGCCAGGTCGACGTAGAAGCCGAAGCCGAACGAGGTATCCGGCTCGCGTGCGCGGATCAGGTAGCAGAAGGCCACGACCGCGGCGCCCACGGCCATGACCAGGTGGAGCTGGTCCCAGGTGAAGTCTCCGATCCCGCGCGACTTCGTGGCGCCCGCCAGCTTGTCGACCAGCACCTGCACCATCATCAGCCCGCCCAGGATCGGCACCAGGGTGGCGAGCGGGAAGAGTCCCGTCGCCCAGGCCCCAAAGTAGAACCCGCCGACGACCCGGAACCAGGGGAAGAAGGAGAAGACCACGGCGACCGCACCTGCGGCCACGATGACGATCTCACCGGGGGTGAGCTTTGCCTTCTTCGCGTCGGCCACGGCCCGCAGTCAATCACCTGACCCGTGGGTTGGGAAGGAGGGGGGGCGCTAGGAGGGGGGCGCTAGTTTGCAGGCGTGAGACGTCTCGGCGTGCTGGCCTCCGGAGGAGGGTCCAATCTGGTAGCGATCCTGGCCGCCGGCCTCGACGTGGCCGTCGTGGTGGTCGACCGGGAGTGTGGCGCCACGTCCGTTGCCGCCGACGCCGGAGTGGCGACCGAGGTCGTCCTCCGCGACAGCTTCGGGCCGGCATTCGACCGCGGCGCCTACACCACGCGTGTCGTCGAGGCCCTGGAGGCCCACGACATCGAGGTGGTCGCCATGGCCGGCTTCGGCACCATCCTCGACAAGCAGGTGCACGATGCCTTCCCCGGCGCCGTGCTCAACACCCACCCGGCGCTCCTCCCCGCCTTTCCCGGGTGGCACGCCGTCGAGGACGCGCTGGCGGCCGGGGTGAGGGTGACCGGCTGCACCATCCACGTGGCCACCCTCGAGGTCGATGCCGGGCCGATCCTGGCCCAGGAGGCGGTGCCCGTCCTCGACGGCGACACCCCCGAGACCCTGCACGAGCGCATCAAGGCGGTGGAGCACCGCCTCTACCCCGCTACCATCCGCGCCTTCCTGGAAGCGGACGCAGCACTACCGAGGGGACGGACGCGTTGAGAGCCCTGATCTCCGTTTACGACAAGACGGGCGTGGTGGAACTGGCTGGGGGACTGGTCGAGCTGGGGTGGGACCTGGTAGCCAGCGGGGGCACATCGCGCGCCCTGGCCGCCGCAGGGGTGCCCTACACCGAGGTCGAGGCTGTCACCGCCAGCCCCGAGATGCTCGGAGGCCGGGTCAAGACCCTGCACCCGGCGCTGCACGGCGGCATCCTGGCCGACCGCGACAAGCCCGAGCACCTGGCCGACCTGAAGACCCAGGGCATCGTCCCCGTCGACCTCGTGGTGTGCAACCTCTACCCATTCCCTGAACAACCGTCGATCGAGATGATCGACGTGGGCGGGCCCACCATGGTGCGGGCGGCGGCCAAGAACCACGCCCACGTGGGAGTGGTGGTGGACCCCGCCGACTACCCGGTCGTGCTCGACGAGATCCGCCGCGACGGGCACCTGGGGGACGCCACCCGCTCGCGGCTGGCCCGTGACGCCTTCGCCCACACCGCCGCCTACGAGGCGGCCATCGTGTCGTGGTTCGACGACCCGGGCGGTGAGGGCGATTCCCTCCCGGCCACCATCGACCTGTCGCTGGAGCGGGCCCAGGAGCTGCGCTACGGGGAGAACCCCCATCAGCGCGGCGCCCGCTACCGGGTGGCCGGCACCACCGGCTGGTGGGACGTAGTGGTGCAGCACGGTGGCCTGCCCCTCTCTTACCTGAACCTCTTCGACGCCGACGCAGCGTGGGTGCTGGTGCACGACCTGGGTTCGACCGGTTCCCTGCGCGGCGGGCACGGAGGCGTCCCGGCGGCGGCCATCATCAAGCACGCCAACCCTTGCGGCGCCGCAGTGGCCGACGACATCGCCACCGCTTACCACCGAGCCTTCGAGGGCGACCCCATGTCGGCCTTCGGCGGCATCGTGGCCCTCAACCGCCCCGTCGACGACGCCCTGGCCGAGGAGATGGTGGCCAATCCCAAGGCCGACGTGCTCGTCGCCCCCGAGTACTCCCGCCGCGCCCTCGAGCTCTTCGCCGCCAGGCGCAAGAACATGCGGGTGCTCGAGGCGCCGGCCCCAGCGGACGACGCGCTGCACCTGCGCCAGGTGAGCGGCGGCTTCCTCGTGCAGGAGAACTACCGCTTCCTCGCCGAGCGCGACGAGTGGAGCGTAGTCACCAAGATGGTGCCCACCGACGCCGAGTGGCGCGACCTGGAGCTGGCGTGGCGGCTGTGCGGCTACGTGCGGTCCAATGCCATCGTGCTGGTGGCCGGCGGCATGGCCGTGGGTGTGGGCGCCGGCCAGCAGAACCGGGTCGACTGCGGGCGCCTGGCGGTGGAGAAGGCGGCCGGTCGGGCCCGCGGCGGCGCGGCGGCCAGCGACGCCTTCTTCCCCTTCCGCGACGGCCTCGACACCGTGGCCGCAGTGGGCGTCGCCGCCGTCATCCAGCCGGGAGGCAGCATCCGCGACGACGAGGTGGTGGCCGCGGCCGACGAGGCGGGCATCGCCATGGTCCTCACCGGCGAGCGCCAGTTCCGCCATTGACCGCTGTCGTCATGGCCGGGGCGCCGGTCGCGGATGCGGTGCTGGCCGAGGTGGCCGACACCGTGGCCGGCCTGGCGGCCGACGGCGTCACCGTGGGGCTGGGCACCATCCTGGTGGGAGCCGATCCCGCCAGCGCCGGCTACATCGCCCGCAAGCACGATGCCTGTGCCCGGGTGGGCATCACCTCGTTCCACCAGGACGTGGCCGCGTACGCGTCGCAGGCCGACCTGATCGAGGCCATCCGGCGCTTCAACGAGGACCCCGCCGTCGACGCCTTCCTCGTGCAGAACCCGGTGCCGCCGGGCTTCGACTTCAACGCGGCCATGGCGGCCGTCGACCCGGCCAAGGACGCCGACGGCCTACATCCCGTCAACCTCGGCAAGCTCGCCCTCGGCGCAACCGGGCCGTTGCCCTGCACGCCGGCAGGGATCCAGGCCATCCTCGCCCACTACGGCGTGGCCGTGGAGGGCCGCCACGTCGTCATTGTGGGACGGGGCCCCACCCTGGGCCGCCCGCTCTCCATGCTGCTCGCCCTCAAGCGCCCGGGGGCCAACGCCGCGGTCACGGTCATCCACACCGGCGTCGCCGATCTCGGCGCCTACACCCGCCAGGGCGACATCGTGGTGGGGGCGGCGGGCGTTCCCGGCATCATCGGACCGGAGATGGTCCGCCCGGGGGCCGCGGTCGTCGGCGGGGGGATGGTGTACGAGGGACGCCGGGTGCTGTCCGACGTCGACGAGGCGGTGGCCGAGGTGGCGGGGTTCGTCACACCCCGCGTCGGTGGCGTGGGGCCCACCACTGTGGCCATGCTGTTACGGAACACTGTCGACGCCGCCCTGCTCAGGAGACGATGAACATGACCCGCATCGCCGACCTGCAGGCCAAGGGCCGGACGTTCTCGTTCGAGTTCTTCCCACCGAAGACACCCGAGGCGGAGATCACCCTGGAGATGACGCTCGCCGAGCTGGAGCTACTCGAGCCGTCGTTCGTGTCGGTCACCTACGGGGCCGGCGGGTCGACCCGGGAGCGCACCCACGATCTGGTGGTGTCGATCAACACCAGCACCACCATGACGGCCATGGCCCACCTCACCTGTGCGGCCCACACCCGGCACGATCTCGAGGAGATCGTGCGCCGTTACGGCGAAGCGGGCGTAGAGAACATCCTCACCCTCGGCGGCGACCCGCCGGCCAACCTCGACCTGCCGGCCGGTGACCTGACCTACGCGGCCGAGCTGGTAGAGCTGGTCCGTGGTGTGGGCCCGTTCTGCGTCGGGGTGGCCGCCCACCCCGAACTGCATCCCAAGTCGCCCGACCGCCCCAGTGACCGCCGGCGGCTGGCCGACAAGCTGGGTCAAGCCGACTTCGCCATCACCCAGTTCTTTTTCCGCCCCGACGACTACCTGACGATGGTCGACGAGCTGGCCGCCCTCGGCATGGACAAGCCTGTGATCCCCGGCATCATGCCCATCACCAACCTGTCGTCGATACAGCGGATGGCGGCCATGTCGGGCGCGGCGGTGCCCCCCGAGGTGGTGGCCCGGGTCGAGGCGGTGGCCGGCGACGCCGAGGCCGTGCGCCGGGTCGGCGTGGAGATGGCCACCGAGCTGTGCCGGCTCCTGCTCGACGCCGGAGCGCCCGGCCTGCACTTCTACACGTTGAACCGGTCCACGGCGACGAGGGAGATCTACACGAATCTGGGCCTGCCGGCCTGAGCAGTTACGGCCTGCCGGGGTGACGGCCGGGAGCCTCTAACCTCCCGGGATGACTCCGGCCAAGGTCACCGTGGCAGCGGACGGGACGCTCTCGGTCCCTGACGAGCCCATCATCCCGTTCATCGAAGGCGACGGCACGGGTGTCGACATCTGGCCCGCGGTACGGCGGGTGATCGACGCCACCGTGGAGCGGTGCGGCCGGCGCATCGAGTGGACCGAGGTGCTGGCCGGCCAGAAGGCCTTCGACGAGACGGGCTCGTGGCTCCCCGACGAGACGGTTGCGTCGTTCTACGAGCACGTGGTGGGCATCAAGGGCCCGCTCACCACCCCGGTGGGCGGCGGGATCCGCAGTCTCAATGTGGCCCTGCGCCAGCTCCTCGACCTCTACGTGTGCCTGCGCCCGGTGCACTGGTTCACCGGTGTGCCCTCGCCGGTCCGCCACCCGGAGAAGGTCGACATGGTGATCTTCCGGGAGAACACCGAGGACGTATACGCCGGCTTCGAGCTGCAGGAGGGCACGCCCGAGGTCGCGCGCCTGATCGGGTTCCTCCACGACGAGTTCGGCTGGGACATCCGCCCGGACTCGGGCATCGGCCTGAAGCCGGTGTCGGAGACCGGTTCCAAGCGCCTCATCCGCGCCGCCGTCGAGTACGCGGTGAAGCGGGGTCGCCGCTCGGTGACCCTCGTCCACAAAGGCAACATCATGAAGTACACCGAGGGGGCCTTCCGGAGCTGGGGCTACGAGCTGGTGCGCGACGAGTTCGCCGACGTGGCGGTGAGCTGGGACGACTGCGCCGGCGACCCCGGTGACCGGGTGCTGGTGAAGGACACCATCGCCGACATCTTCCTCCAGCAGGTGCTCACCCGCCCCGACGAGTTCGACGTGATCGCCACCACCAACCTCAACGGCGACTACGCCTCCGATGCCCTGGCCGCCCAGGTGGGCGGCATCGGCATCGCCCCCGGCGGCAACATCAACTACGTCACCGGCCACGGCATCTTCGAGGCCACCCACGGCACCGCGCCCCGCTACGCCGGCCAGGACAAGGTCAACCCTGGTTCGCTCCTCCTGTCCGGTGTGCTCATGCTCGAGCACCTCGGATGGCAGGAAGCGGCCGACGACATCGTGGCCGGTCTCGAGGCCACCATCGCCGACCGCATCGTCACCTACGACTTTGCCCGGCTGATGGACGGCGCCACCGAGGTCAAGACCTCGGAGTTCGCCTCCGCCATAATCGACCGCTTGGGGGCGGTGCCGGCCCGATGAAGGTCACGGTGGTGGGGGCCGGGTTCTACGGCTCCACCCTGGCGCTGCGGGTAGCCCAGGCCGACTACGCCGACGAGGTCGTGCTCACCGACATCATCGAGGGTCGCCCCCAGGGCCTGGCCCTCGACATCATGCAGAGCCGCCCCATCGAGGGCTTCGAGACCAGGGTCGTCGGCACCAACGGCTACGACGAGACCGCCGGATCCGACATCTGCGTGATCACCGCCGGCGTGCCCCGCAAGCCGGGGATGAGCCGCCACGACCTGCTCGACACCAACGCCCGGATCGTGGGAGGCGTCACCCGGCGGCTGGTGGAGGCGTCGCCCGACACCGTGCTCATCGTGGTGTCGAATCCCCTCGACGAGATGACGGCACTGGCCGCCGCCGTATCCGGGCTGCCGAGCGGGCGGGTCATGGGCCAAGCGGGCATGCTCGACTCCGCCCGGTTCACGCATTTCCTGGCCGAGCGCGCCGGCGTGCCGGCCGCCCAGGTCGAGGCCTTCACCCTCGGGTCGCACGGCGACACCATGGTGCCGGTGCCCTCGCTGGCGCGTATCGGCGGGCGGCCGTTGACCGATGTGCTCGACGCCGAGGCCGTCGCCGAGGTCGTCACCCGCACGCGCGACGGTGGAGCCGAGATCGTGGCCCTGCTGCGCTCGGGCTCCGCGTACATCGCGCCCTCGTCGGCGGCCGAGGCCATGGTGGCGGCGGTGGCGCGCGACACCGGCGCGGTGATGCCTGTGAGCTGCCTGGTCGACGGCGCCTACGGCATCGACGGCGTGTGGCTCGGCGTGCCCGCCCGCATCGGACGCCAGGGCGTGCAGGAGATCGTGGAGCTCCCCCTGGCCCACGACGAGCTGATGGCCTTGCGCCGCGCCGCCGAGGCCGTCTGGGCCCGCCAGGCCGACATCGCCGACCTGGCCTGACCTCAGGTCAACCACGGTGACCGGCGCGATCCTCACGGTCAATGCGGGGTCGAGCAGCCTCAAGCTGCGCGTCATCGGGGGCGACGATGCCGTGGTGGCCACCGCCGATCTCCACGACACGGTCATCCAACGGCTGTTCGCCACCGGTCTGGCCCTGCAGGGCACGGTGCGGTCGGCAGGCCCGGAGGTGGCGGAGCGCATCCAGGGTGCGGTGGGAGAGCTCGACGAGACCATCCGCGAGATCCGCTCAGTGTGGCCTTCGCCGGCGACGAGCTACGAC
>JBPCJV010000036.1:0-11552 GCA_051004925.1 Acidimicrobiales bacterium
ACGCCGACGGGCGCGACCTGCTCGACGCCACTGTGGGCGAGTCGGCCGCCGGGGGGGCGACGGTCGTGCTCGGGTCCCACGAGTTCGAGCGGGCCACGGGCCTGGCCACGCGCCGCCTCGTCGTGGCCGGCGGCCGGGTCGTCGAAGGCCTGCTGCCCGACGCCGACGCCCATGCGACCCAGGATTCCGGCACCGGCACCGCCGGAACCGGCGACGTCGCCGCGGCCGGAGTCCGGACCGACGACCCGAGAGGGCGGACCAACGTTGTGGCGTGACGCCGGCCTGGTGGCGGTCAAGGACCTGCGGGTCGAGGCCCGCTCCCGGGTGGCCACCAACCAGGTCGTGCCGTTCGCCCTGCTGGTCCTCATCCTGTTCGCCTTCGCCCTCGACCCCGATCGCGGCATTCTCGGGCGGGCCGCGCCCGGCCTGTTCTGTGTGACCGTGCTGTTCTCGTCCGTGCTCGCCATCCAGCGCTCGTTCGCCATCGAAGCCGACGACGACGCCAGGGACGCCCTCCGCCTGTCCGGCCTCGACGGGGCCGGCATCTTCCTGGGCAAGGCCGGGGCCGTCGCCCTGCAGTTGCTGGTGCTGGAGGCGGTGCTGGCCGTGGGCGTGGCCGTCCTCTACGGCGTGTCGCCGAGGGGAGTCGGCATCCTCGTGCTCGTGTGTCTCCTGGCCACCGTCGGCATCGCCGCCAGCGGAGTCGTCTACGGGGTGGTGGCCGCTGGGCTCCGAGTCAGCGATACCCTGCTTCCGCTGCTCGTGTTGCCCGTGCTCGCACCCGTCCTCCTGGCCGCCACCCGGGCGAGCGAGGCGGCGCTGGCGACGGCTCCGGGCGACGCCTGGCCATGGGTACGGCTCCTCGCCGTGTTCGCCACCATCTACACCGTTTTCGGGGTCGTCGCGTTCGGCCCCCTCCTGGAGGAGGCATGACCACCGGTTCGAGAGGCACCCGCATCCTCGGGGTGGCCACCCTCATCTCCCTGGCGCTCACCGCCTGGCTGGCTCTCGTCGTGTCGCCGGCCGACGTCAACCAGGGCGACGCCGTGCGCCTGCTGTACATACACGCGCCCACCGCCTGGCTGGCCATGTACGTGTCGTTCGGCGTCACCACCCTCGCCAGCGTGCTCTATCTCTGGCCCCGGACCCGCTCGCGCCTCTGGGACCTGGTGGCCGGCGCCTCGGCCGAGGTCGGCGTGCTGTTCATCGGGCTCACCCTGGCCGTCGGTTCCATCTGGGGCCGCACCACCTGGGGCGTGTGGTGGACGTGGGACGCCCGCCTCACCAGCACGGCCGTGCTCTTCGTGCTGTACCTCGGCTACCTGGCCGTGCGGAGGATTCCCGCCGACCCGCTGGTGCGGTCCCGACGGGCGGCCATCGTGGCCATCGCCGCCTTCGTCGACGTGCCCATCGTCCACCTGGCGGTGGACTGGTGGCGCACCCTGCACCAGCCGGCGACGATCTTCGACGAGCGACGCCTCCTCGACCCCAAGATCGGCGGCACCATGCTGTGGACGCTGCTGCTGAGCGTCGTCGCCTTCACCCTGCTCTACGCCTGGTTGCTGATCCACCGGGTGCGGCTGGCCCGCATGGAGGAGCTGGTCGAGGACCGCGCCTTGGAGGACGCCCTCGCCGAGCGCCGGGCCGAGGGGGCTCCCCCCACCGACGCTGACGAGCATCTGACCATCGGCGGTGTGCGGTGACCGACATCGGGTACGTCGCCGGGGGTTACGCGGTGACCGTCGTCGCCATCGGGTCCTACGTGGTGCACATGTGGGCCCGCGGCCGCACCGTGGCCAGGCTGGTTCAGCCCCTCAGCCGTTCTGGTCCGGTTTCGGAGGCCCCTGGGGCCCCGAAACCTGACCACAACGGTGGGGGGTCGGCGCCGCCGGCGGGCGGCCCGTCACTCCGCTCCAGGGTCCGCTCGGGCCCAGGCCGATGAACCAGCGTGGCTGCCTGTGGCTGGCCGGTGCCGTGGTGATCGCGGCCCTCGGCTTCCTGGTGTTCCAGGGCCTGGGCAACGCCACGGTGTACTTCCGCACCGCCGACGAGGCCGTCGCCGAGCGGGCCGACCTCGGCACCCGCCGCTTCCGCATCGAGGGGGCGGTCGTGGGCGGCACCGTCTCCGAGTCGGCCGGCCGGGTCACCTTCCGCATCGCCAATAACGGCGTCGAGGTGCCGGTGGTCCACGACGGCGACCCGCCCGGGATGTTCAAGCCGGGCATCCCCGTGGTGCTCGAGGGCCGCTTCCAGGGGGACACGTTCTCCAGCGACCGCATCATGGTGAAGCACTCGGAGGAGTACGTCGCCGACCATCCCGACCGCGTGACCACGAGCGTGCCCGCCCCGGCGCCGTGAACGCCGCCCTCGGAACCGCAGGCGTCGCCCTCGGCCTCACCGCCGCCGTGCTCGGCATGGCCACCCTGGCGGTCGGCCTCCGTCGGGGTGATCCCCGGATGTTGCGGGCCGGCCAGCGCTACGTGTGGCTCATCCTGGGCGGGGCCGTGTTGGCGGTGGTGGCCATGGAGGCCGCCTTCATCGGGCACGACTTCAGGCTGGCCTACGTGGCCGGCAACGGCAGTCGCGGGACACCTCTGCTGTACACGATCTCCGGCATGTGGTCGGCCCTGGAAGGCTCCATCCTCCTGTGGTCGCTGATCCTCGCCGGCTACCTGGCGGTCATGGTCCGCCACTTCCGTAACCGGGCCTCCGATCCCCTGGTGGCGTGGGCCGCCTTCGCCGGCTTTGCCGTGGCCGTCTTCTTCTTCGCCCTGATGGCGGGGCCCGCCAACCCGTTCCGGGTGCTCGATGTCGTTCCCGCCGACGGCCGGGGCCCCAACCCCCTGCTCCAGAACCACCCTCTGGTCGCCTTCCACCCGCCCATCCTCTACCTGGGCTTCGTCGGGTTCACGATCCCCTTCGCCTTCGCCATCGCCGCCCTGGTGACGGGGCGCCTGGGCGAGGGCTGGCTGGTCGAGACTCGCCGGTGGACCCTGTTCGCCTGGGGCTTCCTCACCGTGGGCATCATCCTCGGGGCCTGGTGGTCCTACGAGGTGTTGGGGTGGGGCGGCTACTGGGCCTGGGACCCGGTGGAGAACGCCTCCTTCCTCCCGTGGCTCACCGGCACGGCCTACATCCACTCGGTGATGGTCCAGGAGCGGCGGGGGATGCTGCGCGTCTGGAACCTGTCGCTGCTCGTCGCCACCTTCGCCCTCACGATCCTGGGCACCTTCCTGACCCGTTCCGGCGTCCTCGACTCCGTGCACGCCTTCTCCGAGTCGACGATCGGGCCCGCCCTGCTGGGCTTCTTCGCCCTGGTGGTCGGCGTGTCGATCGGCTTGATCGGCTGGCGCGGCGACCGGTTGCGGTCGCCGGGTGCCATCGACTCGCCGATCTCGCGCGAGGGGGCGTTCCTGGCCAACAACGTGGCCTTCGGCGCCTTCGCCTTCGTCGTCCTGCTCGGCACCGTGTTCCCGCTCATCGCCGAGGCCATCAACGGCGACCGCCTGTCGGTGGGCGCCCCCTACTTCGACCGGATGACCGCGCCCGTCGGCTTCACCCTGCTCTTCCTCATGGCTGTCGCCCCCGCCCTGCCCTGGCGCAAGGCGTCGGGCGAGCTGCTCCAGCGGCGACTCCTGTGGCCGGCGTGGGCCGCCGCCGTGGTGGTCGTCGCCTGCGTGGTCGCCGGCCTGCGGGGCCTCGCCCCGCTCCTGGCCTTCGGGCTGGGTGCCTTCGCCGGCACCGCCGCCCTTCGCCAGCTCGTGCTGTCGGCGCGGGCCGCCCGGCGGCAGGGCAGCCCCGTGTGGCGGGCGCTGATGGGCCGGGCCAACGGGGGCATGGTCGTGCACCTCGGGGTCGTGGTCATCGCCGTGGCCTTCGCCGCCAGCACCGCCTACGGCCACCGTGACCAGTTCCGGCTGGAGCCCAATCAGACCGCCCAACTGGCCGGCCACTCCGTTACCTACCTCGGGACCACCACCACCAAGGCGGCCAACAAGACCACCGTCTCCGCGCAGGTGCGCGTCGACGGCGGCAGGGTGTTCTCGCCGGCGGTGCACCAGTTCCCGTTCGCCTCCCAGGGAATCGGGTCGCCGTCGGTGCGGGTGACCCTGGTCGACGACGTGTACCTCACCCTCGTCACCGCGCCCGAAGCCGGCCAGACCGCAGCCGTCGTCGGTGTGAACGTGCAGCCTCTTGTCGCCTGGCTGTGGATCGGTGGCGGGCTGATGGGCCTGGGCACGGCCCTGGCCGCGTGGCCCGGCCGCCGCCGGCGCCCCACCGAGCCCTCCTCGGCGCCGGCCATCGACCGGGTGGACCCTCCGGCCCCCGTGGACCCGCAACCCGTGGCGGTGAGCCCAGGTGCCTGAGGACGGCCGAGCCATCGTGGCTGATGATGGCGGAGCCACGGTGCCTGAGGATGGCGGGGCGGGCGCCGGCCGGCCCGGACACCGCGCTCGTCGGTGGTCGTGGGTGCTCCTGGCCCTTCTGCTGATCGGCGCCCTGGCCGTAGGCGCTCAGGGCGAGTCGGGCCAGCGGTCCGACGAGCAGCGGGCCCACGAGATCGCCACCGAGATCCGCTGCCCGACCTGCAAGGGCCTCTCGGCCGCCGACTCCGACGCGCCCGCGGCCCAGGCCATCCGCGACGACATCCTCCGCCGGGTGCAGGCCGGACAGAGCGGCACGGAGATCCGTGCCTACCTGGTGAGCCGCTACAAGGAAGAGGTCCTGCTCAAGCCCGAGCGTCGGGGCGTGGCCGGGCTGGTCTGGGCCCTTCCCGTCGTCGTCGGCGCCGCCGCGGTGGCGGGCATGGCCCTGGCATTCCGGCGCTGGCGGGCCCGGCCCCACGTGCCGGTTTCTTCCGCCGACCGGGCCATGGTCGACGAGGCCCTGCGGGCGCCCCCCCGTTGAGCCTCGTCGGGTCCTGTCCGTGAGCCCCGCACGTCGCGGTCCGGCCACCAGCCGGGCCCGTGCTGCCCAACCGGCTGAGTCGCCCCCCGACGCGACAGGTGCGCTCGCGGCCGACGACGTGGCCGCCCTGGAGGAGGAGCGGGACTTCCTGCTGGGCTCCCTCCGCGACCTCGAGCGCGAGCGGGAAGCGGCCGACATCGACGAGGGCGACTACCAGACGCTGCGTGACGACTACACGGCTCGTGCCGCGGCCGTCCTGCGCGCCTTGGAGGACACGGCCGGCGCCAGCGGGCATGCCGAGTCCGCCGACGAGGAGCACGCAGAAGGGGGTACCGATGTCGCCGCTCCGGCGGGTGACCGGCGCGCCCCGAAGGGAACCGTCCCTCCCGGCGCCCCCCGGCGCCGCCGCGCCGTCATCGGCGTCACGATCGTGCTGATCGTCGTTGTCGGCGCCGGCCTCGGTGTGGCCACCTTCACGGGCGACCGCCTCGGCAACGAGAACGTCTCGGGGCGGGGGATGTCGGAGACGGCCAGGCACGTGGCCCAGGCCCAGCAGCTCGAGACCGAGGGCAAGGCGGTCGAGGCCCTCAAGGAGTACGACGCGGCCATCGCCGCCGACGCTGCCAACGTGGTCGCCCTCACGTACCGGGGGTGGCTGCTGGGCCGGGCGGGGCTCGCCGACCGGGGCATGGCGTCGATCGACGAGGCCATAGCTGTCAACCCTGCCTATCCCGACGCCCACTTCTTCCGGGGGATGCTCCTCTACCGGAACCTCCAGGACCCCGCCGCCGCCGTGAAGGAGTTCGAGACCTACCTGGCCTCCAACCCGCCGGCCTCGGCTGCCGCCGCCGCGCAGGGTGTGCTGGATCGGGCCCGCAACGACGCCGCCAATCCCCCGCCGCCCCCGCCGCCCCCGCCGCCCGAGGCCACCCCCGAACCCGTGCCCGACACCACCGTTCCTGGCTGAGACGGGGGTGGTGGTCTCCGGCACGCGGGCCGGGCAGACTACGGCGATGGGACTACTCGCCTTCATCATCAGCGTGGTCATCAGCGGCCTCATCATCGGCGCGCTCGGCCGTCTGGCCATCCCGGGGCCCAACCCCATGTCGATCGGCCTGACCATCCTGGTGGGTGTCGGCGGGTCGTTCATCGGTGGGCTCATCGCCGCCCTGCTCGGCGCCGGTCCTCTCCTGACCATCATCGCCCAGGTCCTCTGCGCCGCCGGGATCGTCTACCTCATGCAGCGCCGCACCCCAAGCGCCTACTAGTGCCGTCCGGCGGGATCGGAGTGACTGATGGATGAGCTGCCGGCACGACCGGAGCGCCTCGAGGATCTGAACTTCACGCCCCAGCGGCGGATGACGCCGTGGCTCTCACCCACACAACTGCTCGACACCGCCATGCGGGTCTTCCTCTCCGCCACCTTCGGGTCGTACTCCGACAAGCGCGAGACCGAGGCCAACATCGCCGACCTCCCACCCGAGCCGTATCCGGGGCCCGACGTGTGGATCGACTACGTCGCCGACATGGGCGACGCCATCGAGCCGACCTACGCCGTCGCCTCGCTGCTCGCCCGGCCGCACCTCGACTTGGCGGTTCCCGGCCAGCCCCCCCATCAGACCGACCGCGGGCGCATCCTCGTCATGGGTGGCGACGAGGTCTACCCCACCGCGTCCCTCGCCGCCTACGAGAACCAGACCCTGGGTCCCTACCGGGCGGCGCTGCCCTACGTCGTGCCCGACGAGGCTGCGCCCCACCTGTTCGCCGTCCCCGGCAATCACGACTGGTACGACGGCCTCACCGCCTTCATGCGCACCTTCTGCCAGCGCAACTGGATCGGGGGGTGGCGCACCAGGCAGACGCGCAGCTACTTCGCCGTGCAACTTCCGCACCGGTGGTGGATCTGGGGCATCGACATCCAGTTCGACTCCTACATCGACGCCCCCCAGTTCACCTACTTCTCCGAGGTCATCGGCCCGCAGATGAAGCCGGGCGACTCGTTGATCCTCTGCATGCCCACGCCGTCGTGGGTCTCGGCCCACGAGGAAGGGGGTGAAGGCGCCTACCGCACCGTCGACTACCTGGAGCGCAAGGTCATCCGGAAGCACAAGGCCGAGGTACGCCTGGCCATCACCGGCGACGCCCACCACTACGCCCGCTACGCCCAGACCGACGGCGACGGCCACAAGATCACCGCGGGCGGCGGCGGGGCGTTCCTGTCGGCCACCCACCACCTGCCCGAGCCCCTCGTGCTGCCGCCGGAGGGGTCGCGGGACCCCGGCAAGTCGACCCCGCCCACCCACTGGCAGCTCGAGAAGTGCTACCCCTCCAAGGCCGAGTCGAAGAAGCTGCGCGGGCGGGTGGGGAGGCTGCCGCTGGAGAACCTCGGCATGACCGCCTTCATCGGGGGGGCCACGTTGCTGGTGGCCTGGATGGCGCACGTCCAGTTGTTCGGGGGCCTCGATTCGCGTCCGACGTTCGGCCACTTCTTCTGGCGTCTGGCCCACAACCCGTTGGCCCTGCTGCTGGCCGTGGGCCTGTTCGTGGGCATCGCCGGCTTCACCGGCACCGGCGACCCGAAGAAGAAGTGGACGCTGGGTCCCGCCCATGCCGTGATCCAACTGGGAGCCATGCTCCTCGTGGTCTGGGGCGTGGCCCGGTTGTGGTCGGCCACGGGGTTGTCCGGCTTCTGGTTCGCAGTGCTCTACATCCCGTCGGCGGGCGCGATCGGCGGGTTGGTCGGGGCCGAGATCCTGGCTGCCTACCTGTGGGTGGCCGACCTGCCCCGGTTCAAGCTCAACGCCAACGAGCTCTTCGCCGCCCAGCGCAACCGCGACTGGAAGAACTTTGTGCGCATGCACATCGGGGCCGACGGCGCCCTCACCGTGTACCCGGTGGGGATCGACCGCACGCCCCGCAAGTTCGACCTGGCCAAGGGGGGAGCGGGGAACGACCCATGGCTGGTGCTACGCGACCCGGACCTCGAATGCCACCTCATCGAGGAGCCCGTCCGCATCGAACCGATCGTCCCGCCGCCCGTTCCGGGTCCGGCGGCGCGGAGGCGGGACGCGGACCCGAAGGCGGCATCCCTGTCGGCGGCGAAGGCGGCCTCCCCAAGGGCGGGGCCCCGGACGGCGAGGCGAAAGGCCGGCCCCGCCGAGGAGGTCTCGTGATCGGTCGCCTGTCGTCGCCCGTCGAGAACCGGAAGGACCACTACGACGTGGTCGTGATCGGGTCCGGGTACGGAGGCGGGATCGCCGCGTCCCGGCTGGCCCGGGCGGGAAGGTCGGTGTGCCTGCTGGAGCGGGGGAAGGAGTTCCAGCCGGGCGAGTACCCCGACACCAGCCACGAGGCCCTGGCCGAGATGCAGATGGACTTCCCCGACGGCCATGTCGGGCGCCGTACCGCCCTCTACGACCTGCGGGTCAACGACGAGATCAACGTGGTCCAGGGGTGCGGCCTCGGGGGCACGTCGCTGGTGAATGCCAACGTCTCGCTGCGGGCCGACCCCCGCACGTTCGACGACGAGCGCTGGCCCCAGGCGGTGCGCGACGACATGGCCACGCTGGTCGAGGACGGCTACCGCCACGCCGAGGAGATGCTCCAGCCCACGCCCCTGCCCGACGCCCACGCCGGGCTCAAGAAGCTGCAGGCTCTGGGCGACTCGGCATCGGCCCTGCCGGGACGGTTCTACCGGCCGCCCATCAACGTGACGTTCGAGGACCGGCTCAGCCCCGCGGGCATCCCGCAGTCGGCCTGCAAGCTCTGTGGCGACTGTGTGAGCGGCTGCAACTACTCGGCCAAGAACACGGTGCTCATGAACTACCTGCCCGACGCCCGCAACCACGGGGCGTCGATCTTCACCCAGGTGGCGGTGCGCTTCCTGGAGCGCAAGGACGACCGGTGGCTCGTGCACTACCAGCTGCTGGACACCGGCCGGGAGCGGTTCAACAGTCCCACCCTCTTCGTGTCGGCCGATATTGTGGTGGTGGCCTGCGGCACCCTCGGCTCCACCGAGATCATGCTCCGTTCGGCCGAGAACGGGCTTCCCCTGTCCGCCCAGGTGGGCAAGCACTTCACCGGAAACGGCGACGTCCTCGCCTTCAGCTACAACACCGACCAGGAGGTCCAGGGCGTCGGGTGGGGCTCGCGGCCCGAGGGTGAGCTCGATCCCATCGGCCCGACCATCACGGGCGCCATCGACATGCGCGACCAGTCGACGCTGGAGGACGGCACGATCATCGAGGAGGGGGCCATCCCCGGCGCCCTGGGGCCCTTCCTGCCCGGCGCCATGGCCGCCGTCGGTTCACTGATCGGTGTCGACACCGACGACGGGATCCAGGACTTCGTGGCCGAGCGCCAGCGCGAGCTGGAGAGCTTCGTCCGGGGGCCGTACAAGGGCGCGGTACGCAACACCCAGACCTACCTGGTGATGGGCCACGACGACGGCCAGGGGGAGCTCCTGCTCGAGAACGACCGGGTACGCATCTCGTGGCCGGGGGTGGGCACGCAGCCGTTGTTCCAGCAGATCCGGCGGAACATCGAGGCGGCCACCGTGCCGCTCGGCGGCACCTACCTGCGGGACCCGATCTGGACCAAGGTCCTCGGCGACCACCTCACCACGGTCCATCCGCTGGGCGGCTGCGTCATGTCCGACGCGGCCGAGCGGGGCGTGGTCAACCACAAGGGCCAGGTGTTCTCGGGCCCGGCCGGCACCGACGTCTACGAGAGCCTCTATGTCTCCGACGGCTCGGTCATCCCCAGCCCGGTGGGGGTCAACCCCCTCCTGACGATCTCCGCCCTCGCCGAGCGGTGCTGCGCCCTGCTGGTCCGCGACCGGGGATGGAGCCTCGACTACCACCTCCCCTCGGTGCCGCCGCCCTCCGGGCCTCCTCCCGCGGTGGGGCTGGAGTTCAGCGAGACCATGAAGGGCTCCGTGTCCACCACGGTGACCAACGACTACAGGGCGGCGGCCCGCCAGGGTGAGCTCGACGGGTCACCGTTCTCGTTCACCCTCACGATCATCACCCAGGACCTCGAGGCCATGCTGGCCGACCCCCAGTGCGAGGCCCGCATGCTGGGCACCGTGCACGCCCCGGCCCTGTCACCGGAGCCGATCACCGTCACCGAGGGCGTCTTCAACCTGTTTGTCGACGACCCCGACGCCATCGACGCCCACAAGATGCGCTACCGCATGCTCCTCACCACCGAGGAGGGCGGCCACTACTACTTCACCGGCTTCAAGAGGATTCGCCACGACCGGCCCATGGACATGTGGCCGGACACCACCACCCTCTACGTGACGATCCACGACGGCGTCGACGAGACCGGACCGGTGGTGGCGAAGGGCATCCTGGTGATCGACCCCCGCGACTTCCTGATCCAGCTCAGCACCCTCCGGGTGCTGAACGCCCGCACCGACGAGGAGCGGTTGGAGGCGACGGCCCGCTTCGGCCGGTTCTTTGCCGGGGCCCTCTTCGAGACCTACGGCGGGATCGCCGCGCCACTGGGGCGCTTCGACCCCGATGCCCCACCGCGCAAGAAGCGTCCCATGCGGGCGCCCGCGCCCGAGGTGCACCCGGTGATGACCGACGACGGCGTGGAGTTGCGCCTCACGCGGTACCAGGGCGGCGCCAAGGGGCCGGTGCTGGTCGCCCATGGGCTCGGGATGTCGAGTCGCATCTTCACCATCGACACCGTCGAGACCAACCTGGTCGAGTTCCTCACCGCCCACGGCTACGACGTCTGGCTGCTCGACTTCCGGGCCAGCATCGAGTTGCCGGCCGCCCAGACCCAGTTCAGCGGTGACGAGATCGCCCTCAACGACTTCCCGGCCGCGGTGGCCAGGATCCGCCAGATCACCGGCTGCCAGAGCGTGCAGGCCGTGGTCCACTGCTTCGGCTCCACCACGTTCTTCATGTCGATGCTCGCCGGGCTCCCGGGCGTGCGCTCGATCGTGGCCTCCCAGGTGGCGCTCCACATGGTCACGCCCACGCTCACCCGGCTGAAGTCGGGCCTCTTCATGCCCGATCTCCTCGAGAAGCTGGGGGTGGAGTCCCTCACCGCCTACACCGACGAGCACGCCGATTGGAGGGACCGCCTCTACGACCGCCTCCTCGACGTCCTGCCCGAAGCGGAGGAGGAGAAGTGCCGGAGCGCGGTGTGCCACCGCGTCACGTTCATGTACTCGTTGCCGTACGAGCACGACCAGCTCAACCAGGCCACCCACGACGCCCTGCACGAGATGTTCGGGGTCGCCAACATGTCGGCCTTCGAGCACATCGCCCTGATGGTCCGCGAGGGTGGCCTGCGGGCCGCCGACGGCGAGGACATCTTCCTCCCGCACCTGCGCCGCCTGGCCCTGCCCATCACCTTCATCTCCGGGGCCGAGAACGCCACCTTCCTTCCGGCCAGCACCGAGAAGTCACTCCAGGTGCTCCGCCGCGGCAACGACCCCGCCCGGCTGGCCCGCATCGACCCCAACGCCGTGTACGCCGGTGCCCACCCGCCCTGGGCCCGAGCGGCCCCATGAGCGAGAGAAACTGGGCCCGAGCGGCCCCCTGAGCGGGAGCACAGGGCTTTCGCGGTGACGGTCGCGGCCTACTGCGTCCTCTCGAGATGGTCGAGGACGTGCGGATACACGT
>JBPCJV010000037.1:0-9327 GCA_051004925.1 Acidimicrobiales bacterium
CGACGAGCACGATCCGATCGCCCAGGGTGAGCTTCTTGAAGGCCATCTTCCCTCCGGGGATCGTGTAGCGGACAGTGATAGCACGACCGCCGCTGCGGTGCCTCGCAGCCGTCGGGCGGGCGGCGGCGGGTGAAACCACCGCCGCAGTACCATGGCGTCGATGGATTGGCACCTGTCGAGGCGATGGTGGTACCTCGGCGCCCTGCTCTTCGTCGCCTTCGTCGCGCTGGCCGGTCACGAGACGGCGGTGTGGCGGTCTACGCCGGCGACCTCGGTCGAGAGCTCGGGGGCCCGGGTCACGCTCGATCCGGGCGGGTTCATCGAGACGCTGCTCCCCGCCCGCCCCGATCCTGCCAACCGCAGCTGGGTCAAGCGCAGCCCCGACTCCGGCGGGCACAACGCCGACATGGCCGTGCTCGGTGCCCTGGTCGCGGTGTTCATGCTCCGGTATGCCATTCGCTCGAGGCAACCGTGCGGAACGCCTGCGGCCCGCCGCGGCAGCCGTGGTGCCGTCGTGCGCGGCCCTCCCGTCCTCCTGTCCGCGTAGTCCTCCTCCTGGAACGCCGCGTGCGCGGCCGGACCAGAGGAGTCGCCTTGTCGGACGCGTCCGATGCGCGTGCTCGTGTGGCGAGCGTGCTGCCATCGGAGAAGGAGCACGATGACCCGCCTCGGTACCCAGTCTCCACCCGTTCCGTCCCGGAGCCGCACCGCCCGGATCTGGTTCGTCCTCACCGCCGGCCTGGTCTGCGCGCTCGCCCTCGTGGCCATCTCCTGGGTCCGGGGGCCGTCCTATGTCCGCCAGGTGACGATCGTCAATCCCACGGCGTACCAGCTCGAGGTCGACGTCGGGGCGCCGGGGGCGAACAGGGTCGTCGGGCTGGGAGCGATCCACCGCGAAGGAAGTCGCACCGTCGAGGAGGTGATCGACCAGGGCGACCAGTGGGTGTTCCGGTTCTCCTACGGCCGTCAGGCTGCCGGAGAGCTCGCTGCCCCCCGTTCCCAGCTGGAACAGGACGGCTGGCGGATCACCGTGCCGCCGGAGGTGGGCGACCGGCTCGGGGAAGCGGGCATTCCGCCCTCTCCCTGAGTGCGGGTTCGGGGCTCGCCACTGTGAGGTTCCCCCGGTCGTTCAGCAGTAACGGCTCAGGGTGGAGTAGGGATTGACGTTGCCGTTGCCGCCCGGATGGATCTCGAAATGCAGGTGTGTGGGACCGCCCTGGGCGTCCCCTGAGTCGCCGACGGTGCCGATGACGGTGCCGGCGCTGACCTGCCCGCTGGCGCCGTAGGACTCCATGTGGGCGCCGTAGTAGCGGTTGCCGTCGTCACCGCGCAGGAAGTACGCCAGCCCTCCGAGCGAGTTGCTGTTCGGTGAGACGACGCCGGACACGTTGGCCACGACCGGGGTACCCCGCGGGGCGAGGATGTCGGTGCCCTGGTGGCTGCGGCCGCCACCGCGTGGCGCCCCGTAGTCGTTGCTGAACGCGCGAGGGCCGGCGACCGGGCAGACCCAGTCGCCGCCCACCGACGCCTGCGGAGCCGCAGCCTGTGCGGCCGGGGCGGCCGGAGCGGCGAGGCCCGCCGCCGGCGCACGACCGGGCGCCGATGGTGGCGCCTGGGCCGCGGCTGGCGGTTGGGCCGCCGCCCGCTGCTGTTCCTCCCGGGCCGCCTGGGCCTTCCGTTCCGCCTCCTCGCGCCCCAACCGCTCGACCAGGGCGGCGGCTTCGGCGCGCCGTTTCCTGAGGTTCTCCACGGCGGCGCCCTGGGCCCGCTGGCCCTTCTCGATCTCGGCCAGCTGGTCGTTCAACTCCTCCCGTTCCGCCCGGTACTCGCCGAGCGTGTCGAAGGAGTTGCCGATGATCACGTTGGTGAACTGCTGGGCCCGCACGGCTTCGTTCGTGTCCTGCATGCGGAGGAGGCGGAGCAATGGGGCCGTGCCGGACACGTAGCGCCGGACGGCCAGCTCGCTGACCTGTCCGCGCAGCGAACCGACCCGGGCCTCGACCGCGCCCACCCGTGTCTTCAGGGCGGCCAGCCGGTCGTTGGCCTGGGCCAGCTCGGCCTCGGCCCGCAAGAGGTCGCCGGCCGCCTGGTTGGCCTGTTGTTGGGCCGCGGTGAGCTCCCCCTTGCCGGCCGCGTGCGCCGGCAGCTGGGCTGCCAGCGTCATGGCCACGAGGACGATCCAGGCAAGCGCAGAGCGTCGGACGATTGCAGTCATTGACTGTGGACAACTCTAGACATTGTGTTCGGCGGCGCAAGACCGCAGCGAAGAACGCGGCAGCCGGCCCAAGTGGAGGCAGCGGCACGCAGCTGTCAGTGGTCGCCGTGTCGCGGACGTTCTTGGCAACGGGCACGAGGTGTTGGGTCCGGGTTGCGGGCTACGACGCCCACACGATTCGCGACGGCTGCGAGGAGACGATTCGCCGTCCCTGGCCCGGTAAGCACGCCGGGTCGTAGGTACCACGGGTCGGGCATGATGTTGACCGTGTCGGAGAAATCAGCCCGTCCCCCGAATGGAGTCGACCGGTCGGAGGGTTTCGGTGAGCGGCTGTTGGGCACGTTGATCGACCGCGCCCATGAGATGCCGCCTCAGCTGATCGCACCCTTGGTTGCGGAGCTGATCACCGTGATCGGGGGCTGGGATATCACAGTCTTGCTTCAGGACTACGACCAGCTGACCCTGGTGCCGCTGCCCGGGCGGGGTCTGCTGATGGAAGTCCCCGTGCCGATCGATGGCTCGTTGGCTGGTCGGGCCTTCCTCGGCGATGAACTGATCGAGCAGGCGGCAGCGGACGACGTGCGGGTGTTCGCGCCGTTGCTGGACGGCACGGATCGGGTCGGTGTGCTTGCCTTCACGTCGGAGAGATGGGATGACGACGACCGGCGCCTCGTGCGGCGCTTCGCCGGTCTGTTGGCTGACGTGCTGGTCACCAAGGGGATGTACACCGACCGGTTCTTTCAGGCCCGCCGTCGGCAGCCGATGAGCCTGCCCGCGGAGATGCAGTGGGCGCTCCTACCGCCGCTGATCATGACGAACCGGCAGGTTGCGGTTGCCGGGATCCTGGAGCCCGCCTACGACGTGGCCGGGGACAGCTTCGACTACGCCCTCAACGACGACTCCCTGCACGTGGCGATCATCGATGCCATGGGCCACGGCCTGGACGCAGCGGTGATGGCGACCGTAGCCGTCGCGGCCCATCGTCACGCCCGCCGGGACAACTTCGACCTGCCGGACCTCTACGCGGCGATGGACCGGGCCATCGCCGGACAGTTCGACGACGAGCACTTCGTCACCGTGCAGATGGCCCACCTCAACGTCGGCTCCGGTCGGCTGCGGTGGGTCAATGCCGGTCATCCGCATCCATTGCTTCTCCGTGGTCGTCGGGTGGTTCGGCCCTTGGACAGCCCCACCACCCTGCCGATCGGCTTCGGTGGAGCCGACCCACTGGTGAGTGAAGAGGCGTTGGAGCCGGGTGACCGGGTGCTGTTCTTCACCGACGGAATCACCGAGGAGCACCTGACCGGTGGCGATCTGTTCGGCGAGACCCGCCTGATCAACCTCCTCGAGAAGGTTGCGCAGGAGGGCGGACCCGTTCAGGAGACCGTCCGCCGGCTCTCCCACGCGCTCAAGCGTGCCCGAGGCGAGGTCACCAATGACGACGCCACCCTGTTCCTGTTGGAGTGGCGTGGCGGCTCGGCCGACCACCTTGATGAGCTCGACGTCTAACTGGTCGCGCCGCGCGCACCGACTGACCTGGTCCGCTCCGAGGCCGGCGGCACTGCTGCCGGGAGCGACCGCGACCGTTACCTCCGGCCCTTGATGGGGTAAGCCGTCGCCCGGGTTCAGCTCGAAAGTCTGGCGAGAGACCAGGCTGGACCCGACCCGACCTCGTGAGGTCCGTTCGGGTCCAGCCCATCGTGTTTCGGCTCGCTGGCCCCAGGGTCAGTGCCCCGTCGGATGGCCGAAAGCCGCTCCCAGGCGCTGCTTCAACTTGTTGACGCCTTTCATGGCGCTCGCCGAGGAGTCGCCGGTCGACTGCACGAGCTTTCCGTCGTCGTTGGTCGCGACCACGACGACCTACTCGTTGCCGGCACCGTCGAAGATCGAGAACTCCGAGTGGTCGGCCCCGTCCGACGCGAAAGGAGCTCGAACCCCCTCGTCTGCGCCGGCCCGGTGATTTTCAGGGTTGCCGTGCCCCGTCACCCGGTTCTGGTCGCTGAATTTCGGATCGGTCTCGTCACTCATGTGTTCCTCCCTAGACTGCAATAGATCCTTCCTACCCGATTCCTCCAAATACTAATCCGACGGTGTGGTCGGTGCCTCGCTTACACCTCCTGCGCTATCTGGAAACCAACGAGAATGTGGGCCTTGGTCATGAACAGCCAGAAGGCCAGAAGGACCACCGCAGCCAGGCCGCTGGTGGCATATCGCCGCTGGAAGTCGACCCGGAAGTCAGGAAGATGACGTACCCCAGGGAGACCACCGAGATGGCCCCGGCGGCAGCACAACGGCGATGCCGAGGTAGGCGGCGACCAGCCCCGCGAGAGAGAGGGCGGGACCAACGCCGATCAAGTCCAGGGCCAGGGCCCGGCCGCGGAGGCCGGTGACCTCTTCGTCCTTGTTGTGTGTCAGGCGCACGAAGGACCGGCGCAACCCGGCCCCGTAGGCCGTGGCCGGCCAGATCAGCGCGGCGAGGGCGCCCAAGCCAAGGCGGACCCCGAGGTCGGCAACGCGCTGGAGGGCGTTCTCCACGCCGAGGTTGGCGGGAAGCTGGCTCGCCAGCTCACCGGCGACCTCATGAACCCGGGCCTTGCCCGTGATCAGGCTCCCAGCCACAGCACGAGTACGGCGAAGGGCACCACCGACTCCAGGGCGTAGAAGGAAAGACCTGCTGCGAGGAGGAACACGTCCTCGGAGCGCAGACGGCGTATCACCACCGCCATCGGCCCCGGCAGTCGCTCCTCGACGGCGTCGGCGATTTTCGTCGTCCACGCTCGACCGGCCACGGCAGTCCCCTTCTCCGGCTCCGACCCGTCACCCGTGAGCCGAGGACTTGGTCATGGCGTAGCGTCGACAGTGGTCGAGGACCTTCTTTCATGGCTGACGAGAAGCTCTACGACGCTCGACCATAACCATGACGGCGCGTCCAGGGTCTTGGATCGGTGGAGGCCGAGTTCGTCCCGCCACGCGGCCCGGGTCGAGTGATCCATCTGCCTTGCATGGGCGAAGCCCACGATGGTAGCAAGAAATCTGGCCGCCATCATAGCCTCCTTGGGGGTGAGTTGCCCGACCTCGACCTTGAGATCCTGTGGGAGTAGCTCCCGGATGAATACGGGCTGGTTCCCAAGATAGGTGGCCCGCATACGTTCCCCGAGAGGCGGTGAGATGTGACGAGCTCCCGAAACGACACGCTCCGCATCGTCTTCGATCGTCGGCGCGCCGGGGAAGGCCGGGGCAACCGAATCACAACCCTCCTTTTGCTGTCCATCAGGCAGGAGTCTGTGGCCGCTGACGGCCCCGACGACGGCGAGTTGCTCAAACGGAACCGGTGGAACGAGGTGCGGGGCCGGGGCGGTGGAGAGGGCAGGCATCCGGGCGGACACCACTTTCCATGACCTGCGTCACTTCTACGCATCCGCCCCGATCTTCGCTGGGCAGTCAGTGAGGTGGTGCAGGCCCGGTTGGGACACGGCAGCGCCATGGAGACGCCGGATACCTACAGACACCTCTGGGCCGATGACGAAGACGGCACGCGGGAAGCGATTGATGGCGTGTTCGGCCGTGGTGTGTCCTCGGTGTGGCCTGATGTCGCCTCGGATGAGTAAAAGTCCTGTCAGCGGGGGTGGTGACGACGAGTCGGCCTGTAGGCGGGGTTCTGTCCGTCGCCCGAAGGCGGCGGGGTGGCCATCCATCTACGCGGCCTACCTGGGGATCGTGCCTCCGAAGAGGCACCGGACGGGCCGCCCAATCCCCTGCTCGGCCTTGCTCCGGGTGGGGTTTACCGAGCCGCCCGGTTCACCCCGGGCGCTGGTGCGCTCTTACCGCACCGTTTCACCCTTACCTGTGCCCTCTGCCAAGTTGAACATCGGGCCATCGGCGGTCTGCTTTCTGTGGCACTTTCCTGCGGGTCGCCCCGACTGGCCGTTAGCCAGCACCTTGCCCTCTGGAGCCCCGACCTTCCTCAGCCGTGAGGCCCGGCGAACCGAACCACGCGACCGCGACCACCCGGCCGACTCGCCGTCGCCTCCATTGTGCCACGACCGTTGCCGGAGCCCACCGTTCCGGTCAGGTTTCGCGGTGCCAGGACCCTCCGAAACCTGACCAGAACGGGTTGGGGGCGCGCCTCAGAACGAGATGGCCGACAGCTCGGGCACCCACTCCCGGGCCCGGCCGGACGCCTCCCGCCAGCGTTCGCGGGCCGCTCCCGTGCGACGCCGGGGTTCCACCACCCGCGCCGGCGCCCAGGTGCCCGCCAGCTCCTCCTCGTCGGCCCACACCCCCACGGCCAGGCCGGCCAGGAAGGCGGCGCCGAGGGTGGTCGCCTCGAGCACGGGCGACACCTCCACCAGGCGCTGGGCGGCGTCGGCCAGCATCTGCACGAACAGGGGGTTGGCGCTCATGCCCCCGTCGACCCGCAGCGACCCCACCGACGCGCCGGAGTCGGCCTCCACCGCCTCCACCAGGTCGACGCCCCGGTGGGCCACCCCCTCGAGGACGGCCCGCACCAGCTGGGGCCGGCCCGTGCCCCGGGTGACCCCCAGCAGCGCCCCCCGGGCGCCGAAGTCCCATACCGGCGTGCCCATCCCCAGCAGGGCGGGCACGAACCACACACCGTCGGTGGAGTCGCAGGCCGCGGCAACCTCGGCCGACTCGGCCGCCGTAGTCAGCACGCCCAGGTCGTCGCGCAACCACTCCACGGCCTGGCCGGCGGTGAGCATCACCGCCTCCAGCCCCCAGGTGATCGTCCCGTGGCGCCGCCAGGCCACGATCGGGAAGGTGCCGTGGGGGCCCTGGCGGGCGAAGGCGGGCCGCTCCGGTCCCAGGCACAGGTCGAGCATCCCGCCGGTGCCGAAGGTGACCTTGGCCAGGCCCGGCCGGGTACAGCCCTGGCCCACGAGCGAGGCCTGCTGGTCGCCGGCGATGCCGGCGATGGGCGGGGCGCCCGGCAGGGCCCGGGCCTCTCCGACCACGCCCGACGAGTCCACGATGGTGGGCAACACGCGTTCGGGGATGCGCAGGGCCCGCAACGGCGCGTCGGCCCACCCCGACCCGTCGGCGTCGACCAGCCCGGTGAGCCCGGCGTTGGTGGCGTCGATCACGTGGAGGCTGCCGGCCGACAGCGTCCAGGCCACCCAGGAGTCGACGGTGCCGAAGCACAGGTCGCGCTCGCGCTCGGGATCGGCCAGGTCGAGCAGGAACGCGGCCTTGGTGGCCGACTCGTTGGGTCCCAGCCGGATGCCCTGTTCCTGCAGGCCGAGGCACATACCCGCCGTGCGCAGGTCCTGCCACCCCACGCCGGGGCCGACGGGAGCTCCGGTGGCCCGGTCCCACACGATCGTCGAGGCCCGCTGGTTGGCGATCCCGACCGCCTCGACCGGGCCCCCTTCGGCCAGCGCCTCGGTCGCCACCCCCAGCACGGCATCTGCCATGGCCGAGGCGTCGAACGCGACTAAGCCCTGGGCGGGGGTGCTCGGCAGCACCGACCGGTGATGCACGTGGTCGACCGTGGCGTCGGGACCGACGACGGCTGCCCGCACCCCGCTGGTGCCCACGTCGACGACGAGGATGCTCACCCGGGGCGCGCGCCCGGCCGGCCCGTGTCCGGTGGGGCATCGCTCGCCGAGGGTCGCCGCCACGTGGCGATGAGTCCGCCGAGCAGGCCGGCCGACGCCGCGAGGAAGGCGTTGAGGATGAGGCTGCCCGGGTCGAGCGGCTCGCCCCGGGCCACCCGGATGACCGTGGCCACCACGCCCAGGACGGCATAGGCGGCGATGGCGGCCATGGCGCCGTTGGCGAGCGGGGCGTCGGGGCAGCGGCGGCCGGCCAGCCACCCGCCCAGCGTCTGGCCCGCGAGGTAGAGGAGGAAGGCGACGAAGATCATGTTCGAGTCGACGTCGATGCCGACCACCGAGCTGGTGACGATGACGGGGACGGCCACGGCCAGCGCCAGGGCGGCGCCGACGCCGATCGCGTTCCAGTCGAACAGGCCGGGCCGGGCCGGCCTGTCGCCACGCCGGCTCACGACGGGTCGCCGACGAGCTCGGAATAGGGCGTGCGTAGCCCGTCGCGGACCACGTCACGGAGGTCGTGCCGGTGGCGCACGAACAGGGCCATTGCGAGGACCAGGTAGAGCAGCGACACCAGGATCAGCTCGGTGTCATGCGCCGGATCGCTGGCCGACATCTCGACCAGGCGCAGGATCACACCGGGCACGGCGACGGCGATCACGGCGCCGATCACGATGCGCTGGCCAGTGGAACGCGGGGTGCGAGCCTCGCCGTCCGCGGTGCTTACGTCGCCGCCGGCGCCCGCTGATCGGACTGTGGCGCCCGCGGTCATCCCGGCATCCTATGGTGGTGTCCCGGAGGCCCTGCCAGGGGAGCAGGGTGGCACAGACGCGGTCCCGTCTGGACTTTGGCAACCTCGGTGTTCCATAATCTGTTCTGAACTCCAGGCCTGGCCGGTCCCCGGTTGACCCGTACTTTCCCGGGGCGGTTTGGAATCCCACCGATGGAGGAAGTGATTTTTCGTGATTGACATGTCTTGGCGACAGCGTGGCGCGTGCCGGGGTCTTGACCCCGAGGTCTTCTACCCGTCCTCCGACGAGGACGCCGGTGAGGCGAAGACCATCTGCGGAACGTGTGCGGCTCAGGAGCAGTGCCTCGAGTACGCCCTGGGCAACCGGGAGACCGACGGAGTGTGGGGAGGCGCCACCGAGAGGGAGCGCCGCCGCATCCTGCGCCAACGCCGCAAGACCGCGGCTGCGTAGCTCCGGCCGCCCGTCTCTAACATGAGCGGAACGGGCCACGGCAGGGAGGCGGGTGACCGCCTGGCCGATCGGGGCGGGTGGCGGGCGATCCTGGGGTCGCTCGCCGGCGGTGGCGACCTGAGCACGGATGACGCGGCGGCGGCCATGGCCGACATCCTCGACGGCCGGGCCACGTCGGCCCAGATCGCCGGCTTCTGCGTGGCCCTGCGGATGAAGGGCGAGACGGTCGACGAGATGACCGGCCTCCTCGACACCATGCTCGCCTTCGCCGAGTCCGTCCCCCTGCCCCCGGGCCTGCCGGTGGTCGACACCTGCGGTACCGGCGGCGACCGCAGCAACA
>JBPCJV010000038.1:0-2622 GCA_051004925.1 Acidimicrobiales bacterium
GTCCGTTGCAGGGCACGCTCCGCCGCTCCCCGGGAGAGGGGGATCGGCCCCACGGGGGGAACGACTTCGATGTCCGGCGCAGACCCGCTTTGATCGGCGCCAGGGTGACGGGTCAGCGTCGCCTCCGATCGGTTCTGTCCCCTCAGTCTACGACCGCCCGGGGCAGGAAAGGTGTAGGGATCTGGGTCGGCGTCAGATGAGCCGGCGCTCGGCCGCCCACCGGGTGAGCTCGTTGCGGTTCGAGAGCTGGAGCTTGTGTAGCACCGACGACACGTGGCTCTCCACCGTGCGGGTCCCGATCGTCAGCTCCGTCGCCACCGCCTTGTAGGGGTAGCCCCGGGCGATGAGGCGCAGCACCTCCTGCTCCCGGGCCGTGAGCTGGTCGAGGTCGGCGTCGCCGGTGGGGCCCGGACCGGCGGCGAAGGCGTCGAGGACGAACCCGGCCAGGCGGGGGGAGAACACCGCGTCGCCCCCCGCCACCCGGCGGATGGCGTCGGCCAGCTCGGGGCCCGAGATGGTCTTGGTCACGTACCCCCGGGCCCCGGCCCGGATGACGCCGATGACGTCTTCGGCCGCGTCGGAGACCGACAGGGCGAGGAAGCTCACCCCGGGCGCCCCCGGCGCCACGCCCTCGATCACCGCCTGCCCTCCTCCGTCGGGCATGTGCACGTCGAGGAGGACCACGTCGGGCTTCCGCTCCAGGATCATCTCCACCGCGGCCGCCACCTCAGAGGCCTCGCCCACCACCTCCACGGCGTCGCCCAGCTCGGCCCGCACGCCGGCGCGGAACAGGTGGTGGTCGTCGACGAGGAAGACCCGCGGCCGGTCGGCGTCGGGAGTCAAGGCGTGCGGCTCTCGGCCGTCATCCGGAGCTGGACCTCGGTGCCCTCGCCGAGGGTCGACCGCACCACGGCCGTGCCCCCGTTGCGGGCCATGCGCCCCACGATCGACTCCCGCACCCCGTGGCGGTCGGGCGCCACCGCTACGGGGTCGAACCCCGCCCCCCAGTCGCGGACGAACACGGAGGCATCCTCGCCGGCCACCTCGCCGTAGACCGACACGGTCGGCACGCCCGACCACATGGCCGCGTTCACCATTGCCTCCCAGGCCACGGCCACCATGGCCCGGAGGCGGTCGTCGAGGGGGCAGTCGCCCACGGTGACCACGTCGATGCTCACGCCGTGGCGCTCCTCCACGTCCTCGGCGGCGCGGACGACCTCGGCGGCCAGGGTCTGGCCGTCGGGCGGCCGGCGGCCGCTCTCCCACAGCCAGCCCCGCAGCTCCCGCTCCTGGCGGCGGGCCATGGTCACCACGGTGCGGGGATCGCCGGCGTTGCGCTGGATGAGGGCCAGTGTCTGGAGCACCGAGTCGTGCAGGTGGGCGGCGACCTCGGCCCGCTCCTCGGACCGGATGCGCTCCCGCCGTTCCCGGGAGAGGTCCCGCCCCAGGCGCAGCACCCAGGGCCCGGAGAGCAGGGCCAGGCCGCTGACGATCACGAACGTGGCCACCAGTCCCTGCCGCAGCGCCGAGAAGGCGTCGCTGGCGGCCAGGAAAGTGGCAACTCCGGTGACCACGAGAACCACCCCGAGGACGACCCGGGCCAGGGCCGCCCGCCGCGAGCGCAGGTCGACGCTGCGGCCGGGACGACGGCCGGCAGTGCGGTCCGGCGGGCCCCGTTCGTCGTCGCCCGCCTGGCGCCAGATCACGGCCAGCCCCACCGCGGCCAGCAGTACCGGCCACACGACGGCATCGTCGAACCAGAAGCCCGTGTTGCGCACGACGAGCAGGCCGCCGAGGAGGATCGAGCCTCCCGCCAGCACCTGTCCGAGGTCCCACCGACGGTTGCGCACGATCGACCGGGCCAGCGACTGGCGCTGTCCCTCTCCGGGAACGAACAGCCAGGCCACCAGGTAGGCGATGGCCCCGGTGCCCCCGGCGACGGTCAGGGCCACGAAGGCCACGCGGACCACGAGCGGGTCGACGCCGAGCGACCGGGCCAGGCCCGCGCACACGCCGGCGAGCACCCGGTCGTCCCTGCTCCGGGCCAACCGCAGAGGCCGAGCGGGGCTGTCACGATCGTCGGTCGTCACCACCGCCGATGATCCCATGACCCGGTGGTGCCCACCATGGGGCGGGGTCCGGAGACCGGGTCCGGGGCCGTCCGGGTCCGACCCGGGACATCCCGGATGGACGCCGGCGCCGATCGGGCGCACGCTGATTTCATGAACGAGAGCGACACCACCTCAGCCCAGCCTCCCCCCGCCTCCCCGCCCCCGTACGGGCCGCCTCCGCCCCGCCTCACCCGGTCGACCGACGACAAGGTGGTGTCGGGACTTTGCGGCGGCCTCGGCCGCCACTTCGGCGTCGACCCCGTGGTGTTCCGCATCGCCTTCGTGGTGCTGGCTCTGGCCGGCGGCTCGGGCCTGTTGCTCTACCTGGTGGGTTGGCTGATGGTGGCCGACGACCGGTCGGGTGCGGCCGTGCTCGACCGGGCCCGCCACGGCCGCAGCTCCCAGGTGCTCGCCGCCGTGCTGGTGGGCGTGGGCGCCGTCGTGATGCTGGACCAGCTTGGTGACGACGGCGGTGACCGCCTCGTCGGGCTGGTGCTGCTGAGGGTCGGCG
>JBPCJV010000039.1:0-3055 GCA_051004925.1 Acidimicrobiales bacterium
CCACCACTGTGCGCTGGCCGGGGCCGCGGTCCACCAGGAGCACGTCGGTGCGCGTGGGCAGCAGGTGCACTTGAAGCACCATCCACCGGCCGTCGGGGGACAGTCCGGCCAGGGGCAGGGCGGTGCGGTCGAGGTCGCCCAGCACCAGCTCGTCGTCGGTGTCACCGATGCGGTGCCACCACACGGTCTCCCAGTAGCCGTCGTCGCCCTCGGGCACCGAGTCCGGGTCGGGGAGCCGGCTGTAGGCGAACGCCGACCCGTCGGGGAGCCATGCCACCGACGGGTGCCGGACGTTGGGGATGGCGTCGTCGAGCACGACGTTGGCGTCGGCGTCGAGGACGCGCAGCGTCCCCCGCTCCGTGCCCGCCTCGGAGATGCCGTAGGCCACCAGCCGGCCGTCCGGTGACGGCGAGAACCAGTCGACCGCGGCCGCGTGGTCGGCGGCCAGGCGCTGCGGGTCGATCAACAGGCGTGGCGGTTCGTCGGGGTGTTCGGCGCTGCGCACCACGAGCACGGCCTGGTCCTGGTCGCCCTCGCGGTCGAGGGTGAACACGCGGTTGCCGGCCACCGCCGGCGCTCCGACTGCGCCCACCTGTAACAGGGCGAGCAGGCGCTCGTGGAGCACGGAGCGGGCGGGTATGGCATCGAGCACCGCCCTGGTGCGCCCGTTCTGGGCGGTTGTCCAGGTCAGGGTGGCGGGGTCGTCACCGTCCTCCAGCCAGCGATAGGGGTCGGCGACGGCGGCGCCGTGCAGCACCTCCACCACGTCGTCGACGAGAGCGGGCGGCGCCGGGGGGACGACTGGTTGGGAGACCGACCGGGGCAGGGTGACTATCGGCCGGCGTTGGGCCGCTTGCCGTGGTTGGCCTTGTTGCGCTTGGCCTTGATCTTGCGCTTGTTCGTCTTCTTGGACATGCGGAGCAGGCTATCTGCCCCTCGGCAGTAGCCTGACCGGTCGTGGAACGTCTGGGCCTCGTGGGGCTACCCAACTCCGGGAAGTCGGCCCTGTTCAACGCCCTGACCGGTGCCTCGGCCACGGTGGCCGTCCACCCGTTCTCCACCACCGAGACCCAGGTGGGCATCGCCCAGGT
Source organism: Acidimicrobiales bacterium (assembly GCA_051004925.1). Taxonomy (GTDB): domain Bacteria; phylum Actinomycetota; class Acidimicrobiia; order Acidimicrobiales; family AC-14; genus DATAQC01. Next base: position 1,092 of record JBPCJV010000039.1, read on the forward strand.
GGCCGACGCCCGCCTCACCGCCCTGGCCGAGATGAGCGAGTCGAAGAAGGTGATCCCGGCGACGGCCGAGCTGGTCGACATCGCCGGGCTGGTGGCGGGCTCGGCCGGCGGCGAGGGCCTGGGCAACCGCTTCCTCGGCGGCATCCGCGAGGTCGACGCCGTGCTCCTGGTCCTGCGGGCGTTCGAGGACGACAACGTGATGGGCGGCACCGACCCGCTCGACGACCTCCACACCCTCGAGCTCGAGCTGGTGATGGCCGACGTCGAGTCGGCCGAAGTGCAGCTGACCAAGCGCAAGAAGTTGTTGCGCTTCGACTCCTCCCTGGCCGAGGAGGTGGAGGCCCTGGACGCGGCCGTCGCCGCCCTCAATGACGGGATCCCGCTCTGGCGTTCGCCGCTGCGCACCGACCAGCGGGTGGCCCTGCGTCCCATGTTCCTGCTCACCAACAAGCCCCTGCTGGTCGTGGTCAACCTGGGCGAGGACCAGGTGGGCGAGGCCGACGACGTCATCAAGCCCGTGGTCGCCGAGCTGGGCGAGGCGGCCGAGGTGCTCGGCGTGAGCGTGCAACTCGAGGCCGAGGCGGCCCAGCTCGACGCCGTGTCGCGGACCGAGCTGCTCGAGGGCCTGGGATTGGGCGAGGGGGCCCTCCCCAGGGTGGTCGGGGCTGCCTACCACCTCCTGGGCCGGCGCACCTTCCTCACCACCGGCGACAAGGAGTCGCGTGCGTGGACCTTCCGCGCCTGGGCCAAGGCGCCCGAGTGCGCCGGCGCCATCCACTCCGACCTCCAGCGAGGATTCATCCGGGCCGAGGTCATTCGCTGGGACGCCCTGTTGGAGCTGGGATCGTGGGCCGCGGCGCGCGACGCCGGGAAGCTGCGGATCGAGGGCAAGGAGTACGAGGTCGACGACGGCGACGTCCTCGAGATCCGCTTCAACGTGTAGCCGTGCCCTGGCTCGTGCGGGACGAGAAGGTGCTGGCGGCCTTGGAGGTGGCGGACTCGTTCCGGGCCCGGTCCCGCGGCCTGCTCGGGCGCGACGGCATCGAGGGGGCGATCCTCCTGCGACCGGCCCGCCAGGTCCACTCCTTCGGTATGCGCTTCCCGCTCGACGTGGCCTTCTGCGCCGGCGGTAACGGCGAGCTGGTCGTGTCCCGCATCGTGTCGCTGCCGCCCGGCCGCATCACCCGACCCTCGATCAGGTGCCGGTCCGTCATCGAGGCCGAGGCCGGCGCCTTCGGACGGTGGGGCCTCCACCCCGGCGACCGCCTGGAGGTCAGGCGATGACGCTCGTGTTGGTGGCCACGCCCATCGGCAACCTCGGTGACCTCTCGCCCCGGTCGGTGCAGGCCCTCACCGACGCCGATGTCATCGCCTGCGAGGACACCCGGCGCACCCGCCAGCTGCTGGCTCACGCCGGGATCCCGGCCGGCGGCCGTCTGGTGACGGTGAACGACCACAACGAGACGGCCCAGGTGGGGGCCGTGCTCGCCCGCCTCGACGCCGGCGAGCAGGTCGTGCTGGTGACCGACGCGGGCATGCCCGGGATCTCCGATCCCGGTGAGCGGCTGGTGGCGGCGGCCGCCGCCGCCGGGTACCGCGTGGAGGTCGTTCCCGGGCCCTCCGCCGCCCTCGCCGCCCTGGTGGTGAGCGGCCTGCCCGCCGGCCGGTTCTGCTTCGAGGGGTTCCTGCCCCGCAAGGGCAGGGCCCGCACCGAGCGCCTGCGCGAGTTGGCCGCCGAACGGCGCACGACGGTGGTGTTCGAGTCCCCCCACCGCGTTCGTCAGACGGTCGAGGAGCTGAGCCGGGCCCTCGACCCCCTGCGCAGGATCGTGGTCGCCAGAGAGCTGACCAAGGTCTTCGAGGAGGTCTGGCGGGGCACGCTCGCCGACGCCGTAACCCATGTCGCCGGCACGGAGCCCCGGGGCGAGTACGTGCTGGTGCTCGACGGCGCCGCCGCCCCGCCG
>JBPCJV010000040.1:0-4082 GCA_051004925.1 Acidimicrobiales bacterium
TCGCCGTGCGCCACGAGGAGGGCGGCACCCACGCGGCCGACGCCCTCGCCCGGGTGACCGGCGGCGTGGGGGTGGCCATCGGCACGTCGGGGCCGGCCGGCACCAACATGATCCCCGGCCTCTACACGGCGTAGGCCGACTCCATCCCCATCATCTGCATCACCGGCCAGGCGCCCACCCACCTGCTCCACAAGGAGGCGTTCCAGGCCGTCGACATCGTGGAGATCTCCAAGCCCGTCACCAAGTGGTCGGTGCAGGTGAGGGAGACGGCGCAGATCCCGTGGGTGTTCCGCGAGGCGTTCCGCATCGCCCGCTCGGGGCGTCCCGGACCGGTGCTCATCGACCTCCCCCTCGACGTGACCAAGGATCAGGAGATCGAGTACGAGGCCGACCTCGATCAGCGGCTGCCGGTCGACCCGCCCAAGCCCAACCCCGGCGCCATCCGCAAGGCCATGGAGATGCTGCTGGCCGCCGAGCGGCCGATGATCATGCCCGGCGGCGGGACCATCATCGCCGACGCCTCCGACGCTCTCATGGAGCTGGCCGAGTACCTCCAGGTGCCGGTGACGCCCACGTACATGGCCAAGGGCTCGATCCCCGAGGACCACCCTCTGTACGCCGGCATCGTGGGCATCCAGACCAGCCAGCGCTACGCCAACCAGCTCTTCCTCGAGGCAGACTTCGTCCTCGCCGTCGGCGCCCGCTTCGCCGAGCGCCACACCGGTGACCTGGAGGTCTACCGGGGTGACCGCACGTTCGTGCACATCGACATCGAGCCGGGGCAGATCGGCAGGGTCTTCCGCCCCCACCTGGGCATCGTGTCCGACGCCAAGCTGGCCTTCGAAGCGCTCCTGGAGGCCGCACGCGACATGACTCCGGCGCGAGAGCCCGGGCCGTGGGTCGAACGGCTCTACGAGCTGCGCTCGACGATGCTCCGCAAGCTCGACTTCGACGACGTGCCCGTCAAGCCCCACCGGGTCTTCAAGGAGATGAACGACCTCTTCGACGGCGACGAGATCGTCGTCACCGCCATCGGCCTCTACCAGATCTGGAGCGGCCAGTTCCAGAAGACCTACAAGCCCCGCCACTACCTGTGCTGCGGCCAGGCCGGCCCCCTCGGCTGGGAGGTCCCGGCCTGCATCGGGGTCAAGCTGGCCCGCACCGACAACCTCGTCGTCGGCGTGGTGGGCGACTACTCCTTCGGGTTCCTCATGGAGGAGATCGCCGTCGCCGTGCAGCATGAGGTTCCCTACGTGCTGGTGATGCTCAACAACGGGTACATGAGCCTGATCCGCCAGCCCGAGAAGTACCAGTACGACATCAACTTCGGCGTCGACATCGGCTACCAGGGCCCCAACGGCGCGCTGGGGATGGACCACGTCGGCGTCATGGAGGCCATGGGCGCCCTGGGCCGGCGGGTGACGACGCCGGAGGACATCAGGCCGGCCATCGAGTGGGCCATCCAGGCCAGCGAGGAGGCACGCGTGCCGGCGCTGGTCGAGGTCATCGTCGAGCGCGAGACTGACGCGGCGATGGGCAAGTCGATCGACAACATCAACGAGTACGAGCCCGTCGAGGACGGCGACCCCGACGTGGCCTCCCAGCTCGCCGACAACATCCCCGAGCGGGACTGACGAGGTTTGCCGCCGGCGGCATCCCAAAATGCCGTATCACCGATCGTGATACAATACCGACGATGGCTCAGGCAATCTCGGTCCGGCTGGATGACGAAGCGGAGCGGGCGCTTCGCGCACTCGAGGCCGCCGGGATGTCCCGCTCCGAAGCGATCCGCTCCGCATTGGTCGAGTCCGCTCGGCGGCTGCGTCGCAGTTCGGAGCTCGCGGCGGAGGTGGCCGCACTGGAGGCCGACGAGGAAGACCGGGCCGAGATGCTCGAGGTGGCGGGACTGATGGAGTCACTACGTGCTGCGCGGTGACGTCTTCCGGTTCAAGCTGCCCAAGGGCGTGGGTCACGAGCAACACGGCGACCGGTTCGGAGTCGTCGTCCAGGCCGATGAGTTCCTGCCCAGATCGGTGGTGATCGTTGCCCCGACCTCTCATAGCGCAAGGGCTGCGTCGTTCCGGCCCGAGATCGACCTCGAGGGAAAGACGACCCGGGTTCTCGTGGAGCAGGTCGGAGCTGTCGACGCCCAGTGCCTCCGCGAGCTTGCAGGTCATCTGAGCCCCGAGGAGCTCTGGGGTGTCGACGAGGCCCTGCTGGCAGTCCTCGGGCTTCGCTGATTCGTCCGCTCGAACGTCCCCAGCAGATCACGACGCAGGACCCGGGCGGTGAGCCTCTGCCCAAGACTGTAGGACTGGGGTGTGGGATGCGGGCGGGGGCGATTGCCGGCGATCGGGAGCGGGAAGAAACATCTGGCCCCCGAACACGGCGCGAGGTGAAGTGATGAATGTTCAGGTCAGCGACGACGTCCGCATCGACGTCGCCGAGTTCTTCCGCCCCGCCATCGTGGCGACCGACGGCGTCCCCGATCTGCGGCTGCTCGTCGCCGGTGAGTGGCGAACGGCAGCGAAGGGCGAGACGTTCGAGGTGCGCTCGCCGATCGACGGCAACCTGATCGCCCGGGCGGCCAAGGCTTCTGGAGACGACGTGGAGGAGGCGATCGCCGCCGCCCGCCGGGCCCGGGACGACTTCCGTGGCCTCCCGGCGGCGGCCCGCCTGGAGATCTGCGCCCGCGCCGCCGAGATCCTCGGAGAGCAGGCGGACAGCTTCATCGGCGCCATCGTGGCCGACCTCGGCAAGACCTCCGAGCAGGCGGCGTCGGAGGTGAATGCGACCCGGGAGCGGCTCGGGCTCGTCCGCGAGGAGGTCCGGAAGATCTTCGGCGAGTACCTGCCGGGGGACTGGATCGCCGACACCGTCGGCAAGTCCGCCGTCGTGCTCCGGGAGCCGGTCGGCACCGTCGCCGCCTTCGGCCCGTTCAACTACCCGCTGTACCTGGCCGCGTCCAAGATCATCCCCGCCCTGGCGGCCGGGAACACCGTGGTGGCCAAGGCGCCTTCGGAAGCCCCGATCCCCCTGGTGCTGTTCGGTCGGGTCTTCGAGGAGGCGGGCCTGCCGCCGGGCGTGCTGAACGTCATCACCGGGCGCGGGAGTGAGATCGGCGATGCGCTCGCCTCCCATGAGGACGTCTCCATGATCTCGTTCACGGGTTCCACCGCGGCCGGGCGCAGCATCGCCGCCGCCGCCGGCCCCAAGCCCATGCATCTAGAGCTCGGGGGCAACGCCGCCGGCATCGTCCTGGCCGACGCCGACCTCGATCTGGCCGTCGAGAAGACGGTGCTGGGGGCGTTCAAGAACGCGGGCCAGCGCTGTGACGCCATCAGCCGCGTGCTCGTGGAACAGGCGGTCTACGACGAGTACCTCGTGCGTGCCCTCAAGGAAGCGGAGCGTTGGCCGGTGGGGGATCCCCGGGCCGAGACGACCAAGGTCGGCCCGCTCGTCAGCGAGAAGGCCGCGGCGCGGGTGCACGAACTGGTGACCGATGCCCTCGAGAGGGGCGCTCGGCTCCTGGCCGGCGGGGAGCTCTCCGACGCCTATCACGAGCCCACCGTGCTGGCCGATGTCCCCGTGGAAGCCGACATCGTCTGGGAGGAGACCTTCGGGCCGGTGCTCACCATTCTCCCGGTGGCCGATCTGGAGACGGCGATCGAACTCGCCAACCGCTCCCGCTACGGGCTCGACTCAGCCGTGTTCACCTCCAACCTGGAGAACGCCTGGCGCACGGCCCGAGCCCTGGAGTGTGGTCAGGTGACCATCAACGACGCCCCCGCCCATGGCGTGGGCCACTTCCCCTTCGGCGGCCGCAAGCCCGACTCCGGCGTCGGACGGGAGGGCCTGGGCTACTCCATCGACGAGTGCACTGTGCTGAAGACCGTGGTCATGCCTGCGTAGTCCGTGGTTGAGGTGGCGTCGAGAACTGGGGTTTCCAGTCAGGCCAAGCCGCTCGGCATCGCCCCCCGCGGTCGGCTCCGGGCGGGCACCGCAACTCTCGTACCCCGGCGTAACTGATCCGGAGCCGGCACGGTCGTACAGGTTTCGACCCGAGGAGGACCCCATAGCCG
>JBPCJV010000041.1:0-2580 GCA_051004925.1 Acidimicrobiales bacterium
GTGCCGGCCCGTGCACCCGCAGCGATCATCGAGCAACTGGGATCGCTCGGCGAGCGCCCCCCGGTCGCACAGGCTCTCGCCCGTGCCGTGCTGCGCCGGGTGCCGGTCTCCCTGCTCGAGGACGCCGATCCGGTCGCGACCGCGGCCGCGCTCGCCGATGCGTTCGCCTTTGTCGACCACCCCCAGCCGGGCACGGTCGGCGTGCGCGTCCTCGATCCCGACGTCACGCTCGACGGACGGATCGCGGCGGGAACGGTGGTCGACGTCGTGTGCGAGGACCGCCAGTTCATCGTGACCACGGTGAGGGAGGAGCTGCACCGGCTCGGCCACGAGGTGGCCCGAAGCCAGCATCCGGTACTGGGTTGCGAGCGCGCCCCCGACGGAAGGCTGGCCGCCGTGGTCGCCGTCCGCCGCGCCGCCCACCGGGAGTCGTTCCTGCGGGTGGAGCTGGCGGAACGACTGGACCCCGACGCCCGTCCCGCGCTGATCGACGCTGTCCGCCGGGTGCTCGACGACGTGTTCTCGGTCACGGGCGATCACGACGCCATGCGGGACAGGGTCGCCGCCGTGGCCGCCCAGGCGAGGGCCAACGCCGGCCTCCGCTACTCCCCCGACGAGGTGAACCGTGCCGCCCAGCTCCTCGACTGGCTGCTCGAGGGCAACTTCGTGCTGTCGGGGTGCTGCGATCTCGCCGTGCCCCGGCCGTCAGGAGACACCGCCTCGGTGGTGGGGGCGCTCGGCATCCTGGCCCGTCCCGACGCCCCCCTTCGGCGCCGACCGTCCGAGGTCGGGGGCGAGGACCTGCTGCACGTCGCCGGCACGGCCGAAGTGAGCACGGTCCACCGCCAGGTGCCCATCCACTGCATCGACGTCGTGCGGGTGGAGCCTTCCGGCGACCTGGCGGGCATCTTCCGGGTGATCGGCGTGCTCAGCCATCGAGCGAGTGCCGAGCCGGCGGTCGCCACCCCGGTGGTGGGCTACAAGCTCAACCGCATCCTCGAGCTCGAGGACGTGCTGGAGGGCAGCCAGGACGAGGCCGCCCTGAGGTCGTTGTTCCAGGCGCTGCCGACCGACGAGCTGCTCCAGGCCGACATCCCCGCGCTCCGGCGGACGCTCGTCGAGCTGCTGGCGGCCGAGCACGATCACGACGTGCGGGCCCTGGTGCGGGTCGATCCCGGCAACCGGATGGTGTCGGCGTTGGTCTCGGTGCCGACCGAGCTGTACTCGTCGGCCCTGCGGCGACGCCTCGAACGGTTCCTCATGGTGCAGCTTGACGGGACCCGGGTCGACGCCCAGGTCTCGCTCGCCGATCGGCCCGAGGCGATCATCCGCCTGGTCGTCCACCTCGCCGCCGGCTCCGTGCCCGAACGCGACGGCAGCCCCGAGGTCGACGCCCTCGAACGGGAGATCCGCCTGCTGTGCCGCACGTGGGACCAGGAGCTGGCCGTCTCCCTCGCCACCCGCGTCGGCGAGGAGCGCGCCGCCCACCTCACCCAGGTGTGGGCTGACTGGTTCACCGCTCCGTACCGCGACACCACCCGGCCCCATCGGGCGGTGGACGACGTGCTGCACCTCGACGCCCTCCTGGCGGGCGACGACGGCGGGGGCGGCGAACGGATCCGCATCGTCCTCGCCCCCGACCGCGACGCCCGGGCCCACCACCCCGCTCTGAGGGCCGCTCAGGCCCAGGCCCGACTGAAGGTGTTCACGGCCGGTGCAGGCGTGGAGCTGTCGCAGTTCCTCCCGATCCTGGAGAGCCTGGGGCTGTGGGCGGTGGAGGACGTCCCCCACGTGCTCGGGGGCGACAGGGTCCATCTTCACGATTTCGGCGTGCGCGACCCCACCGGCGCCCCGCTCGACGTGGAGCGGGACGGGCCGCGGCTGGCCGAGGCCGCGGTGGCCCTCTGGCACGGGTGCGCCGAGGCCGACTCCCTCAACCGACTCGTCCTGCGCTCGTCCATGACGTGGGAGGACGTGGCCGTGCTGCGGGCCTACCTCCGGTATCGCAGGCAGGTCGGCACGGCGTTCACCATCGACTACGTCGCCCAGGTGCTGACCGAGAACGCCAACGCGGCCGAAGCCATCCTCGAGTTGTTCGCCGCCCGTTTCGACCCGTCGCTCGACGCCGGGCCTGACGCCGTCGGCGAACTGCGCCGGCGGATCATCGACCGCTGCGACGCCGTCTCCCTTCTCGACCACGACCGCATCCTCCGGGGCTTCCTGGCGCTGGTCGACGCCACTGTGCGAACCAACCGCTACCTGGAGGCCGGTACCCACCTCGACGACACCAACCATCTGGCGCTGAAATTCCAGAGCTCGGCCGTGCCCGACATGCCCCGGCCCGTGCCGTTCCGCGAGATCTTCGTCCACGGCCCGGTGGTCGAGGGCGTCCACCTGCGGTGGGGCCCGGTGGCGAGAGGCGGCATCCGCTGGAGCGATCGCCTCGACGACTACCGCACCGAGGTGCTCGACCTCATGCGGGCCCAGGTGCTGAAGAACGCGGTCATCGTCCCCACCGGGGCCAAGGGGGGCTTCGTGGTCAAACCGCCCCGGTACGGTTCCGGGTCCCGCCCGCCCGGC
>JBPCJV010000042.1:0-11885 GCA_051004925.1 Acidimicrobiales bacterium
CCCGGTGGTGAGCAGGTCGTAGGCCTGGCGCGAGGAGGTGGACTTCTGGTTGTTCCCCTCGTCGGGAAAGCCGAAGCGGAGCGAGAGCACGGGCAGGGTGATGATGAGCAACACCAGGGCTCCGCCGATGAAGGCCAGCCAGGGACGGCGCTGGACCACCCGGCTCCACCGGTACCAGAAGGCATGCGTGCCCTGATGCGACTCGCGGCCGGTGAAGGGCACGCGCAGGCGGTCGATGTTGTTGCCGACGAAGCCCAGCAAGGCCGGCAGCAGCGTGAGGGAGGCGGCCAACATCGTCAGCACGGCCAGCACGGCGGAGGCGGCAACGCCGTTCAGGTAGCCGAGGCCCATCGTGATCATGCCCAGGAGCGAGATCACGACGGTCCCACCGGCGAAGAGGACGGCGCGACCCGCCGTGCCCATCGCCGTGATGTTGGCCTCACGGGGCGAGAGGCCTGTCGACAGCGACTGTCGGTAGCGGGTGATGATGAACAGCGCGTAGTCGATGCCCACGCCGATGCCGATCATGGAAGCCACCACGCCTGCCCATTCCGGGGTCTCGACGAACCGCGATGCGATGCCGCCGAGCGTGGCGCCGATCCCCAGGCCGACCAGCGCGGTGGCGATCGGCAGCCCCATCGCCAGGGCAGAGCCGAAGGCGAGAAGGAGGATGAAGGCAGCGAAGATCAACCCGAGCATCTCGGAGCCTGGTGGCTCTTCGACGATGAGGGTGCTCACCTCGACTCTGACGCCATCCTTCTGGCCGGGGTCGATGGCATCGAGGAACTTCTTAGGGTAGGAGGGGTCGTCGCTGAGAAGCTTGTCGAAGGTCTGGTCGAAGTAGACCTCGGCGTAGGCCACTTGACGGTCGGCCGAGATCTGCGTCGCCCCTTCGGGGGAGTAGGGACTCTTCACGCCGTTGGAGTCGGGCGACTTGGCGATGCGTGGCTGCGCGGCTGCCGTGGCCATGACGGCCTCGACCTGAGACCTGACGGCCGGATCATCGATGTTGCCGGCAAAGACCAGCTTGACGGCGTCGCCCTGACGCTCCGGAAGGCGCTCACTCAGCAGTTCGTACGCCTTGGTGGATTCCGCCCCCGGGGTCTGATAGTCGGCTCGGTGCTCGGCCGGGAGCGCGCCACCGGCGACAAGGACAACGCCGACGAACGCCAGCACCCAGGCGCCGAGGACATAGCGTCGCTTCCGGTAGCAGAAGTCAGCGAGACGGATCATTGAAATCCTCCAAGTGGGAATGGTTGGTTAAGTCAGACGGGATCGGGTGGAGGTGGCGGGCGTTACCCGCAGGCAGACGCCCGCGAGGAGAAGGCCTGAGGGGCCCTCCGGGAATTCTTCGCCCGTGATTGCGTCATCCGCTGTCCCTCCCTGCCCGGCGCCGTGACGACGCTGAGGCTCCCATCACCATGAAATCGCGGATAGTAGAGGTTGTCAACCATCTTATTAGTCAACTATCATGAACTCATGGTGACGACTGGGGGACACCGAACTGAAGGTCATGGCACTGGCGGACCGAGCGGAACGGGTGTCGTCGAGCCCAGCCTGGACGAGCTGGTGGGCCTGTTGTTCCGGCTCACCGGCGACCTCCGCCAGCGCTTCATCGACCGCTCCGCCGAGTTCGACCTGACCTTCGCCCAGGCCCGGGCCATGCGAGAGCTCGACCAGGCCCTCCCCATGGGCGAGCTGGCCGAACGGCTGTGCTGCGACGCCTCCAACGTGACCGGCATCGTCGACCGCCTCGAGGCTCGCGGCCTGGTCGAGCGCCGCGTGGGCACCGACGACCGCCGGGTCAAGCACCTGGTGCTCACCGACGCCGGGCGGGCCCTGCGTCAGGTGCACTGCGAGGCCTTCGCTCACGGCCTGCCGCTCCTCGACGACCTGTCGCCCGACGAGCGCGGCCTGCTCGTCGACCTGCTGCGCCGGGCCGCGGGGGAGGGTCGCACCCCCGTCTGACGTACGGCGCCCTCGTTTCTCATCGGCGCGCCACGGCGGTCGTTCGGAATGGTGGCTTGTCCTAGCGCCCCCGGCGCTTGCGCCACCGGTCCCACCAGCGGGGACGGCCCTCGGCCTCGCTGAGGTCGGCCAGCGCGTCGGGAACCGCGGCGTTCACGATGTCCTCGGCCTCGTCGAGGAGCCGGGCCGCGTTCTCGTCCAGGCCGGGCGGCTCGGCGGGCGGGGCCGGGCTCACCAGGCTGCCGTGGGTCCAGTCGACGTCGGCCAGGCGCGGGGCGAAGGACTCGCATCCCTCGGGGCACCGCCAGGGAGCGTCGGGGGCCAGGTCGAGGCCGCACTTCCGCACGGTCTCGCCGCCCGCGTACGTGCGGCTCTGGTAGTTCTTGCAGTCGGTGCGCATCGGCATGGCGTAGAAGATCTTCCCAGAAAATTCGTTTGACGGCGCGACGTGGGCGTGGTCCGATACACGTAGGTATCCCATTCAGCCACCGCGAGGTCGATGTGTTCCGAGTAACGAGTTGCGCAGACAAGCCTCAGGGCCGAGTCGCTCAGCCCGCGCGCCCGTACACGTGGATGCTCGCCGAGCTGGCCAACCGGTCCTTCGGGAACGGCCACGCAATTCTGTGGTCTCGGGGCCAAGGAAGGGGTTGCAGCGGGTAGAGCTCGCCAACCACCTCCGACGCAAGGCCCCGAGGCCGCCGGCACAAGCCGGCGGCCTCAGTGTTTCCCGGACAGGCGAGACGACCAGAGTCGGAACGAGAGAGGGGTGGGGCCCGAGCGGCCCCCTGAGCGGAAGGTAGGAGGGCCATGTCGGCCGAGCGGTGGTTCGAGGACGAGACCGGGGCGACGCCGGAGCAAGGCGCGCTCTGCCGCGACGGGACGGGCGAGATGGTCACGCTCTTCTTCTCCGAGCAGCTCGACGACATCGCCAGGGCCAAGGCCATCTGCGGCGAGTGTCCGGTGCGCGAGGCGTGCTTCGAGCAGGCCGTGGTGCGGCGGGAGCCCTACGGGGTGTGGGGCGGGCACCTGTTCTTCAAGGGCAAGGTGCTGACCATGAAGCGGCCCAGGGGGCGGCCCCCCAAGACGCCCCGCACGCTCAGCGCCTGACGCCGGATGTGGTGGAAGGCGTAACCGGAGTCGTTCGGTGGTAGGACCTTGGGGTGACCGACAGCGAAACTGAACAGGACGACGACGCCCAGGACAACTCGGACTCGACCGAAGACGCCGACGACCACAACACCGATACCGGCAACGACGACGACGCCGGGACCGACGCCGACGACGACGAAGACGCCGACGACGACGACGACGGCGGCGGCGCCTCCGACGACGGTCCCGCAACCGGCGAGGCCGACGACGGCTCCCGCCTCGAGGAGCTGGGCGACCGCATCGAGTCGGTGCGGGCCCAGGCCGAGGAAGTGGTCGAAGGTGTGGCCGAGCCCGACGAGGAGCACCACGAGAGTGGCGACGACGAGTCGAAGGAGGCCGACGACCAGACGGCCGCCCCCGGCTGATCGTCGGCGGGCCACCATGCCCGCCACCGTGGCCGACAGTTCCCGCTGCACGCGGCGGGATGCATAGGCGCGCGGGTAGCGGCGTTCGTAGTCGGCGACGAGATCGGGCCGAGCCGTCGCCGGCCAGCCCATGTACTGCTCCCGCACGCCCGGCCGCAGGTGCAGCAGCAGCGGGGTGATCGACCGGGCACCCGCCTCCACACACGCCTTCACCACCGCCTCGAGCTGGTCGACGCCGTCGGAGATCCTGGGGAGCACAGGGGCGAGGAGCACGCCGCACTCGACGCCTGCGTCGTTGAGCCGGGCCACCGCCGCCAGCTCGCCCACGATGCCCGGGTGAGGCGGAGCAAAGCAGTTGTGACTGACGACGCCGTCGGCGATGAAATCGCCGGTGGCCGTGGTGATGTCGAACATCGCCCTGTCGAGCCCGACCGGCTCGACCGACACGACCCGCCGGGCACCCGCACCCTTCAGGGCCCGCCCGAGGAGCTCGGGACCGTGGCGGAGGGCGGTGCCGGACGCGCTGTCCGAGTGCGAGAGTTGTCGCACACGAGCGATGGAGGGACACCCCGTGAAGTTCTTGAGTCGCGCCCAGGACGGCCTGTATCTGATGATTGTCGCCGCCCTCTCCCTGTACTTCGTGGTCGGCGGGATCGCGTGGGCGGTGCTGCCCTACAACGGCAGGGCAATGCCCGAGGGCCTTGCGGCCACGGTCGCCAGCATCGGCGGCGGTTTGCTGGCGACCTTGGCCCCAAGGGTGGGCAAGGACGGGTGACAGGCGTCCCGGCGCCCGGGCGATCCGAGGAGGCCATCGTGGAGGACCATGTCCGCTATCTCGCCGAGGAGGTGGCATACGACCATGCCGACGGCCTGCTGAGCCGCCGGGATGCCCTCCGCCAGCTCGCGGCCCTCGGCATCGGCGCCGTGGGGGCGGCGTCGATGCTGGCCGCGTGCGCCAGCGACAAGAAGACGACGACGGCCGACCCGAACCCGACGGCCACCACCAGCCCGGGCCCGGTGCGCCCGCCCTCGGAACCGGCACCCGCCGAGGCGGTCAACTACCCGGGGAGGAACGGCACCCTCCAAGGCGTGTGGGCGGCGGCGGGGGCGCCTCGCGGCGTGATCGTGGTGAACCACGAGAACCGGGGGATCACGCCGTTCATCACGTCGGTGGTCGGCCGCCTGGCGGGTGACGGCTACTCGGCGCTGGCTGTCGACCTGCTCTCCGAGGAGGGCGGCACGGCCAACGTGAGCGACGTGCCCAAAGCGCTGGCCGCCGCCCCCGCCTCGCGGTTCGTCGAGAACACCCAGGCCACCGTCAACGAGGCGCTGCGCCGCCAGCCGGGGGTCAAGGTCGGCGCCATCGGGTTCTGCTTCGGGGGCAACGTCACCTGGCTCATGGTGGAGAACGAGCCGCGGCTGGCGGCGGCCGCCCCCTTCTACGGCACGGTCCGCACCAACGTCGACTTCTCCCAGGGCGAGGCCGCGGTGTTGGGCGTCTACGCCGAGCTGGACAGCCGGGTCAACGCCACGCGCGAGGAGGCCAGGGCCGCCCTGGAGCGGGCGGGCCTGCCCCACGAGATCCGCACCTTCCCCGGCGTCGACCACGCCTTCTTCAACGACACCAACGCGGCCCGCTACAACGCGGCCCAGGCCGCGGCCGCCTACACCGCCGTCCTCGACTGGTTCGACACCCACCTCGCCCGGTAGCTCCCGGGCAGCACGGGGTTCCCCGGGGGCACGTCTGGGAATACCGGACACAGAGCGCACAAAGGGAGATGACCGTGTCGAGATCGCTTCGCCTCCTGTCGGCCGCCGCCGTCGCCGCCGGCCTCCTCGTCGGCTGTGGCACCAGCAAGAGCACCCAGGACGCCTCCATCGCGGCGTGCAACGCCGACCCCGGAGGGGGCAAGCCGACGGCCCAAGGACAGGTGGTCAACACCTCGTCGGAGACCAGCAGCTTCTTCATCCGCATCGGCTTCTACGACGTCAGCGACAACCGCATCTCCGAGGGAGCCACCACCCTCGGCAGCGTCGACCCGGGTGCACTCGGGTCCTGGACCATCACGGGGGCGGCCGACGCCAACGGGCCGCTCACGTGCAAGGTGATGACCCTCCGGCGGACTTCGGTCATCAACACCTGACCGGGGCCACGTCGGGGCGGCGGCCCGAGCGGCCCTGGGCGGGGTGACGGCCATGGGTGTGGTAGCCCCGTGACGTGATCCTGGTCGACTTGGCCGACGTCGCCGCCCGGCGTCCGGACCGTCCGTTGTTCGAGGGGTTGTCGCTCACCGTGGCGTCGGGCGACCGTCTCGGGGTCGTGGGTCGCAACGGCGGTGGCAAGTCCACGCTCTTGCGGGTGCTGGCGGGGGAGGCCGAACCCGAGGACGGCATGGTCCGGCGGGGCCGCGGTGTCCGGATCGGGTTCCTGGGACAGCGACCGGAGCTTCCGCCGGGGACGGTGGGGGAGGCGGTCGGGAACCATTGGGAAGCGGCGGCCATCCTCGAGCGGCTGGGCATGGGTGCGCTCGCCGGCGCCGACGTGGACACCCTCTCCGGCGGCCAGGCCAAGAGAGTCGCCCTGGGGCGCGTCCTCGTGGACGACGTCGACCTGCTCGTGCTCGACGAGCCCACCAACCATCTCGACCTCGACGCCGTGGCGTGGCTGGAGGACCGCCTGGCCCGCTTCGCCGGCGGGCTGGTGCTGGTGACCCACGACCGCCACGTGCTCGACCGGGTGACCACCCAGGTGCTGGAGCTCGACCGGGGCCAGGGCTTCCTGCACGACGGCGGGTACCAGACGTATCTGGACGCCCGGGCGCAGCGAGGCGACCAGGAGGCGACGGCCGAGGCCGTCCGGCGCAACCTGGCCCGGGTGGAGCTGGCGTGGTTGCGGAGGGGCGCGCCGGCCCGCACGCGCAAGTCGAAGGCGCGCATCACTTCGGCGACGGCCGTCGTGGAGGGAGGCCCTCCTCCGCCCGACCGTCCCGGCAGCCTCGACCTGGGAGCCGCCCGCCGAGGGGTCAGCACGCCGAGGCTGGGCGACAAGGTCGTCCTCCTCCACGGTGTGGGCCATCGCTACGGGCCCGAGCGGCCCTCTGAGCGGAGTGACGGGCCCGAGCGGCCCTGGCTCTTCGCCGACGTCGACCTCGACCTGGCCCCGGGGGGCCGGCTCGGCGTCGTCGGCCCCAACGGCTCGGGGAAGTCGACACTGCTCGACATCCTCGCCGGCCGGCTGACGCCGGCGGCCGGCACCGTCGAGGTGGGCCCGACCGTGCGCATGGGCTACTACGACCAGGCCGGGCGCGACCTCGACCCCACCCTGCGCGTGCGTGACGCCGTGGCCGGTCGGGCCGGGCAGCCCAGCTGGGAGCAGGCCCGTCTGATGGAGCGCTTCTGGTTCGACGACGACGCCCAGTGGGCGCCGATCGGCACGTTGTCGGGCGGCGAGCGTCGTCGGCTCCAGCTCCTGCTCGTGCTGGCCGGCCTGCCCAACGTGGTCGTCCTCGACGAACCCACGAACGACCTCGACCTCGACACGCTCCGGGTGCTCGAGGACCACCTGGAGGGCTGGCCGGGAACGGTGGTGGTGGTGAGCCACGACCGGGCCCACCTCGAGCGCACGGTCGACGACGTGATGGTGCTCGATGGTCACGGCGGCGCCACCATGCCGCCGGGCGGGTTCGTGGCGTACGAGAGCGGGCGTATCCGCGGCCGGACGCGCCCGGCGGCGGGACCGGCCGGGCGCCCCGCTGTCGCCGCCGCCGAGACCCGGCCGGTGGCGACGAAGAAGCAACGGTCATCGAGCACCCTGCGGCGCCTGCTCGCCCAGGTCGAGCGCGAGCTGGCCGAGGCCACGGCCCGTCGCGACGCCCTCGGCGCCGACCTCGGAGCCGGCGGGCCAGCCGGGGACGACGGAAGCCACCTGACCCTGGCCGGCCTGGCCCGGGACCTGGCCGCCGCCGAGGCCCGGGTCGCCGACCTCGAGGAACGCTGGCTCGAGCTCGCCGACGAGCTCGGGGGATGAGTTCTCCGCCGTCGGGGTAGGACGCTCGCATGCGCCGACACCCCTGCCCTCGCCCATGAGCCTGATCCGAAGGGCGGCCCGCCCGATGCTCGCCAGCGTCTTCGTCGCCAGTGGCGCCGACACCCTGCGCAACCCCGAGCCGAGGGCGGCGATGGCCGAGCCCGTCACCACCAAGATGGCCTCCGGCCTGCCGCTGCCCGACGACACCGAGAAGCTGGTGAAGGTCAACGCCGGCGTGCAGGTCGGTGCCGGGCTGCTGTTGGCCATCGGCCGGCTCCCGCGCCTGGCCGCCCTCGCCCTGGCCGGGTCGATCGTGCCGACGACCCTCGCCGGCCACCGGTTCTGGGAGGAGGACGATCCGGCCACCAAGTCGAAGCAGCAGGTGCAGTTCCTGAAGAACGTGGGCCTGCTCGGCGGTCTGATCCTGGCCGCCGTCGACACCGGCGGCGCCCCGTCGCTGGGCTGGCGGGCCAAGCGGGCGGCCCGCAAGGTGAAGGGCTCCGCCTCCGCGGCGGTGGAGGCCCTGCCCATCGGCTAGGGCCGACGTCCCCTGAGCGGCCCGCGCTTTCCTCACCGTCCGGCAACAGGAAGAATCCCGCCATGACCCTCGTGCACCGCGTGCTGCCTCCCCGTCGCGTCGACTCCGTGCAGGAGCACGTCGACCGGGGCGGGGGCAAGGGCATCAAGGCCGCCGGCCAGGTCGAGCCCGACACCCTGATCGCCGAGATCGAAGCCTCCGGCCTCCGGGGCCGGGGCGGGGCCGGGTTCCCCACGGGCACCAAGTGGCGCACGGTCGCCGAGAACCGGTCGCCCCAGCTGCCCACGACGGTCGTGGTCAACGGGGCCGAAGGCGAGCCCGGCACGTACAAGGACCGCACCATCCTGGAGCTCGACCCGTACTCGGTGATCGAGGGTGCCCTCATCGCCGCCCGGGCGGTGGCCTCCGACTCCGTGGTGTTCGCCCTGAAGGCCTCGTTCACCGAGGTCGTGGCCCGGGTGCGGGAGGCGATCGCCGAGGTTGAGGCGCTGGGGTGGTCCGACGGCGTGGCCGTCTCGTTGTTCGAGGGACCGGACGAGTACCTCTACGGCGAGGAGACGGCCCTGCTGGAGACCATCGCCGGGCGCCATCCCTTCCCCCGCATCGCTCCCCCCTTCCGCCGGGGGGTCGACGAGGTGGTGGAGACGCCGGCCGACGCCGAGTCGGAGAGCGGTCTGTCGGCCCACGTGTCGATGGCCGGCCCCGACGACGAGACAGCGGCGCCGCCCACTCTGATCGACAATGTCGAGACGCTCGCCAACGTCCCCGCCATCATCGCGAGGGGCGCGGCCTGGTTCCGCACCGAGGGCACCGAGAAGTCGCCGGGCACGATCGTGTGCACCGTGACCGGTACTGTCCACCATCACGGTGTGGGCGAGGTGATGATGGGCACGCCGCTGCGCGAGGTGATCGAGGACATCGGCGGCGGGCCCCTTCCGGGTCGGAGCATCAAGGCGGTCATGTCGGGCGTGGCCACCGGCCTGCTCACCGCCGACCTGCTCGACACGCCGGTGAGCTACGAGGGCCTGGCCGACGTCGGCGGCGGTCTGGGCTCGGGCGGCTTCCTGGTGTTCGACGACACTGTCGACATCACCGCCGTCGCCGCAGGGGCGTCGCGGTTCCTCGCCGTCGAGTCGTGCGGTCAGTGCACGCCGTGCAAGCAGGACGGGCTGCACCTGGCCGAGCTGTGGGCCCGGCTGTGCGCCAACGAGGGCACCGAGGCCGACCTCGAAGAGGTGAAGAAGCGGTCGGCCACGGTGGGGGACCGGGCCCGCTGCTACCTCGCCACCCAGCACCAGATTCTGGCCACGAGCATCCTCGAGCGCTTCGGCGACGACGTGGCCGCGCATGTCGCGGGCACGGCCGAGGCAGTGGAACCCGCCCTGGTGGCCGAGCTCGTCGACATCTCCAACGGCAAGGCCACCTTCGACGAGCGCCACCGCGACAAGCAGCCCGACTGGAGCTTCGACGAGATCTACTCGGGCAAGTCGCCCGCGGACCTGTTCGCCGACCACCGCGACCACGACGACGACAAGGGGGCCGAGCCCATCGACGCCCGCCCGAGGTGAGTCGCCTCGCCCGGGCCCGCGAGTGGGCCGTCAGCGCGCGCGACTTCCTGCGGCCGCTGCCCAGGTCGGGGCCATCGGTACCGTCGGCGCCGGCCCTCCCCCCCGGCCGGTGCGTGAACGTCACCGGACGCGGCGAGACCTTCGTACGGGAGGCGGCGGCCCCGCCCGAAGCCCCGCCCGGCGCTCCGGCGATCGTGCTGTTGCACGGGTGGACCCTTTCCGCCGATCTCAACTGGTTCTCGGGCGTGTACGAGGTGGCGAGCCGCCGCGGGCGCATGGTGGCCCCCGACCTGCGGGGGCACGGCCGGGGCCTGCGCAGCGAGGAGCCGTTCACCCTCGAGGCCGCGGCCGACGACGTGGCCGGGCTGCTGCGCGACCTCGACCTGGGGCCGGCCGTGGTCGTCGGGTACTCGATGGGCGGGTCCGTGGCCCTGCTGCTCGCCAACGCCCACCCGGAGCTGGTGGCCGGCCTGGTGCTGGCCTCGACCGCGCTGCAGTGGCGATCGTCGCAACGGGAGCGGGCCATGTGGGCGGCCCTGGAGGGCATCGAGTACACCCTGCGTCTCAACGTGCACGAGGCCGTCGCCGACCGGTACCTGCGCCACGCCACCCTCCGGTCGCCGCAGCTGGTGCGCTTCCAGAGCTGGCTCAAGGCCGAGGCCCGGCGGGGGGACCCGGCCGACATCGCCGCCGCCGGCCGGGCCCTGGCCCTCCACGATGCCCGGGACCTGGCCCCGGGCATCAATGTGCCCACGGTGGCGGTGATCACCTGCCACGACCAGCTGATCGTCCCCGAGAAGCAGCGGGAGATGGTCCGGGCCATCCCCGGCGCCCTCGCCGTGGAGGTGGATGGGGCCCACAACGCCTGGATGGCGAAGGCCCGCGAGTGGGTGGCCGCGGTCGACCAGGCCCTCGACATGGTGGGTCGCCGGCTCACTTCGAAATGACAAGCTTGTAAGTGTCCTACCGGCTCGCGATGCTGGGGGGGTGGCGATCTCTCCTCTCGACCCGGCTTCTCCTATCGACATTGCCGCCGGCCGGCTAGCCTTGCTCCTGACCGCCGGCGGCGGGGGCCTCAGCGACCCCACGGGCGTGGGCCTGGAGTTCGAGGACGAGATCCGCCTGCGGCGGCTGGTGCGGGCGACCGACGCGCCCGCCGACGTATGGGCGGTGGACGGGGGCCAGGCCGTGGTGGCCGACGCCCGCTGCGTGCAGCTCGTCGCCGTGCGCGCCTCGCGCACGCGGTTCCGCAACGGCGAGTGCGTCCTCGAGGAGGAGGGGGAGCTGCGGGCCCACCTGCTCGGCGGGGGGGAGATGGCCGCGGCGCGCGAGTCCCTCGGCCTGGGCCTGGGCCGGGAGACGCCGGTCGACGCCAACCTGCTGCGCGACCGCTGGGAATGGGAGGCGGTGGAGCGCTCGGTGGCCGACGCCGAGCCCGGCGCCCTCGTGCTGGTCGACGGCGACCTCCAGCCCGACTGGCGCATCCCCTCGGCGTACCTGGCCGACCTGCTGGCCTCGGCGTCGGGGCGCGGCGTCACGCTGGTGGGGGTGACCAAGCGTTCCTCGCTGGCCCGGGGCGGCGCCCCCCTCCTCGGCCAGCTCGAGGTCGAGGCCCAGGCCGGCCTCGGGTCCCGCTCGCTGTGGTGGGTGCCCCTGGCCCGCACCCGGCCCGACGTGGGGTACGGCCTCCAGATCGTGGCCGCCCGCCTCGACCCCGATGCCCGGTTCGCCTTCCGCGTCGACCTGCCGGTGGAGGCCGACCCTGCCGCCGTGCTCGGCCGGCTGTCGGCGTTGTGCGACGACGCCGCCTTTGCCGGCTACCCCTACCCGCTCACCGTGGCCGACCGTCTGGCCTCGTGCCCCCCATGGGTCCGCAACGACCTGTGGCGCCAGGTCGACGAGTGCTTCGACGCCGCTGGCGTCCCCCTCGACGTGCGCGACCGCGCCTTCGCCGACCGCCACGACCTGATGGAGCGTGCGTAGACATGGACATTACGTCCGGCAGTAGGGGACGCCTGTTTGGCAAGAACGTGCTCGAAGGGGTGTTCCGGGCCGGGCCCGACGAGGACCTGTTCCTCGGCGAGCTGCTGGTGGCCGTCGACGAGACCACGTCGCGCCGGTACGTGTTCCGGGTGGTCGACGTCACCTACGGGACCGAGCACCGGGAGCCGGGCTGGACCGAGCGGGTGGCCGGCACCTTGCTGGCCGACGACACCCGGGGCGAGACCGGCGCCCACACCCTGTACGAGCAGGGCCGCCGTACCTACCGG
>JBPCJV010000043.1:0-5322 GCA_051004925.1 Acidimicrobiales bacterium
CACCCGCACCACGTAGGTCCGGGTCTCGGCGGCCACCGCGTCCCACGGGCGGGAGTAAGCGCAGCGGATCGTGGCCACGCCGGCGCCGACGGCGGTGAGGGTGACCAGGTAGCGGGGCACCTCGGCCGGGTCGAACCGTTCGGACACGACCTTCACCGGGCCCGGCTCGGCCTGGTGGCCGTCGACCTCGACGCGCCACACATGGCCGGGCCGCGGCACCACCGGCAGGCGTACCTCGAAGGTGGTCCCCGGTGGCACCCGCACCGTCTTGGTGGGGTGGTCGACGGTGGTGGGGGCCGGGCCGCTCGGGCCCGGTGGGTCGGGGTCGGCGAGGCGGGTCCCCACCGGCCGCCGCTCGCGGTCGGGGTCGTAGGAGGGGGGCGGCGGCAGGGGACGGGGGGCCACCCAGATCCACCCGTCGCGCTCCTCAACCCGGTAGGTGGGTAGGTAGCCGGGCTTCAGCTTCCACAGGTTCCCGGGTCGGGCGTCGCGGCAGGGAACCACGTTCTCGCCGGTGCGGGGATCGTAGAGGTAGAGGTGGTACGGGCACCGCAGCCGGCCGTCGAAGAAGCTGGCGTCCACCAGGTGGGTCCCCTGGTGGGGGCAGCGGCTGGCGAAGGCGGTGACGTCGCCCTCCGCGAGGCGCACCAGGATGATCTCGGTGTCGGCCACCGTCACGATGCGCAGCTCGGGCTCCTGGGGAGTGCCGAGCGGGCAGTCGTGGCTGGGCATCACCCGCACCAGCTCGTCGCCGGTCCCGGGAGCCGGGACGTCGGGAACAGCAGCCTCGGGCACCGCGATCACCGTACACTCCGACCACGCGGTTCACGGTGGCGGGGCGGACCCCGTTTCGAATGCTCGGCCGGACCATAGCGGTCGTCGCCCTCGGGCTGGCGACGGCCCGGTGCTCGTCGACCCCGCCGCCCGCCCAGGGCCTGCGGGAGGTGACGCGGCCGTGGCCGTCGACGATCACCCCGCCGCTGACACCGGCGTCGCCCCCGCCGACTCAGGCTTCGTCGCCGCGACGGACGTTCACCCTGGCCCTGACCGGCGACCTGCTGATCCACAGCCCGGTGGCGCGGGCGGCCCGGACCGACGGCGCGGCACCGGGTGACGCCTACGACTTCGGGCCGATGTTCGACGAGGTGCGGCCCATCCTCTCGGGTGCCGATTTGGCCCTGTGCCACCAGGAGACGCCCATCTCCGCGGACGACAGCGACCTCTCCGGCTACCCGCTGTTCAACGCGCCGCGCGAGCTGGCGGCGGCCATCGCGGGAGCCGGCTACGACCAGTGCTCCACCGCCTCCAACCACTCCTTCGACAAGGGCGTCAGCGGGGTGGAGGCCACCATCGCCGGCCTGCAACAGGCGGGCGTGGCGACCGTCGGCACGGCGCGCGACGCGGCCGGGGCTGCGTCCCCTCCGGTCACGACGGTGAACGGGGTGCGCGTGGCCCACCTCGCGTACTCGTACGGCCTGAACGGCCTGGAGCTGCCCGCCGACCAGCCGTGGCTCGTGAACCTCATCGACGTCGACCGCATCCTCGCCGACGCCTGGGCGGCCCGGGCCACAGGGGCGCGGTTCGTGGCCGTCAGCCTCCAGTGGGGCGAGGAGTACAGGGTCGAGCCGACGGCCGAGCAGGAGACGATCGCGACCCAGCTGCTCTCGTCGCCCGACGTCGACCTCATCGTCGGCAGCCACGTGCACGTGGTGCAGCCCATAGCCCGCGTCGGCGACAAGTACGTGGTCTACGGCCTGGGCAACTTCCTCTCGAACCAGACGGCGGCGTGTTGCCCGGCCGCCAGCCAGGACGGCGTCATCGTGCTGGTGACGGTCAGCGACGAGGGAGGCGTCGTGCGCGTCACCGACGTCACCTACGAGCCGACGTGGGTGGAGCACCCCGGCTTTGTCGTGCGGGCGGTCGCCACCGCGCTGGCGGACCCCGCGACGGCGGCGGAGCGGGCCGACCTGGAGGCTTCGTGGCAGAGAACCGTTGCCGCCATCAGCTCCCTCGGCGCCGACAACGAGGGAGTCGTCCCCGCCCGGCCCGCCCCGGGCTAGGGTCCGGGCACGAGCGACGGGTGCAGGCGGCGATCGGGCCGGACGGGACAGACGGAGGGGTGAGGATGGTGCGACGGGTTGCCCTCAGGGCGGTCCTCGGCGTGTCGGTCGTCTTCGTGGCGATCGTCGGTTCGGCGCCGTGGGCGTCGGCCCAGACGACGACCACCCAGCCGGTTGCCACCACCACGCCCACCACGACAGCCACGACGGTCGCGCCGACCACGGCCCCGGCCACGACCCGGCCCCGGGCCACGACCACCGTCGCCCCGACGACGTCGACCTCCAGCACCACCTCGACCACCGTCGCCGGCAAGGGCGGAGGCGACGGCATCTCGGGGCGGACGATCGCCCTCATCGTCGGGGCCGTGGCCGCCGCCGTCCTGCTGGCCATCATCATCATGATGCTCCTCCGCCGGCGCGACGCGGAACGGTGGCGGGAACAGGCCGTGCAGGCCGCGGCCGAGGGTCGAAACCTGCTGGGCCTGGCCACCCACGGGCTGGCCACGCTCGAACAGCCGACCTTCGCCGCCCAGACGTGGTCCGACCTCGAAGCCCAGGGCGCCCAGCTCCATCAGCGGCTCCAGGGCCTGGCCCGCAAGCCTCCCGACGAGTGGAACGGCTCGGCGGCGGCCCGGGTCGATCAGGCTCTCCAGGCCCTGCGGTCGGGCGTCGAGTCCGACCGGGCCCTGCGCCTGGGCCCACCGCCGCCGACGGCCGAGCAGCTCGGGTACTCCGAGGCCGTCGTGCGCCAGCGCGCCACCGACTTCGAACAGGCGCTCGCCAATCTCGACGCCTCGCTCTCCCAGGTGCGCTGACCGAGCCGGGTGAGCCTCGGTGAGCAGCGAGACCCGAGGGCCGAGCAGGGACGCAGTGACGGTGCTCCTGCTCGCCATCCTGATCCTCGCCGGCGCGTGCGCCACCCAGGGGCGGTCCGCCGCCGGCCGGTTCCCGGACATGGTGCAGGGCGACCTTGGTGGCGCCGACCTGGGTCTCGCCCAGCTCACGGCCACGGGGAGCCGACGCAAGGTCCTGCAGGCGTCGCCCGCGACGCACCCGTGTCCATCCTCGTGGTCCAGGGGGTGCCCGACCAGGCCCGGCGCATCGTCGCCGTCGCCGACAGCGGACCGGGCGACGAGGCCGTGCAACTGGTCGCCCGGCGCCTCCACGGCCGAGGCGGCGTGCTGACCACCATCGCCCCGTCGCCAACCGGCGACCTGGGCGACGACGACCTGGTGGTCATGGCCATCGGTGTCACCGACGACCTGCCGCGCGACCTGCGGGCCAGCAGTGTGACCATGGTGCAGTGAGCGCCGTCCGGGCAGCAGTCGTCGCCGCCCTCCTGCTGGTGGCGGGTCTGGCCGGGTGTCGCAGCAGCGGAGACGACGCCGCCGTCGGTAGGGGGCCCGGTGAGATGATCCGAGGGGGAACCCTGATCGCCGCCATCTCCAGCACCAGGGGCATCCTGAACCCGGCCATCACGACCAACGGGACCGTCCACGGCAACGCCGACCTGATGTTCAACGGCCTCCTGGCGTGGGGCACCGACGGCGAGATCACCGGCGACCTGGCGGAGCAGTACGCCCTGAGCGCCGACGGGAAGCAGGCCGATTTCACGCTGCGCCCGAACATGACCTGGCACGACGGGAGGCCGATCACCGCCCAGGACGTCGACTTCAGCTTCCGCCAGGTCCTCCTGAGGTACCAGACCCGGACGGCGTCATCACTGGGACCGGCGCTCGGAGTCGCCGGCGCCGGCAACGGCGCGGTCACGCCGCGCGAGTCGATCACCATGCCCGACGGCCCGACCGGGCTGACGGTGCGGTTCAGCTTCGTGACGCCCTACTTCCCGCTCCTGCGCCAGCTCGACGTCACCGAGGCGGCGATCATCCCCAAGCACGTGTACGAGCGCTGCTCGGTGGCGGTCATGGGCCCCGGCGCCACGCTCGGGAACACGACGGGGAAGGTGTGCGCGGCCAACAACAAGCCGGTCGGCAGTGGGCCGTTCAAGTTCGGGACGCGCGGCCCCACCCAGATCGAGTACCGCGCCAACAAGGCGTACCACAAGCCCGATCTGCCACTCCTCGACAGGGTCGTCCATCTCGTCGTCGACGACGTGGCCGACGCCCTCCAGGCCAATAGGGCGACGTCGGGCAGCGTCGACGTCGGCAGGATCCCTGCCGACGCCCTGGGTGCCTTCCCGGGCGATCCCGACTACTCGGTCGCGCAGATCCGACGCGACGGCGGCGGTAGCAACTGCGTCCCCACCGTCGGCTTCAACCTGTGGCCCAAAGGGATGACGGCGGCGGACATCGGGGCCAGGCCGGCCGACGCGCCGTACGAGAGTCCCTTCTTCGCCGACGTGGCCGTGCGTCGCGCCCTGTTCACCGCCGTCGACCGCACGGGAATGTGGAAGGAGATCGCCCTCGAGCAGGGGCAGCCGGCCACCTCGCCGTACGCCAGCGCCGTGCCCGGCTACCAGCCTCAGGTGCTTCCCGGCGACGAGTCCGCAGGGAACGACGCCGATGTGGCTGCGGCCAGGGCCCAGCTCGACGCCGCCGGGTGGACCGACACCAACGGAAACGGCGCACGCGACAAGGGCGGCGTCGAGCTGGCGTTCGACGTCACCCACGCCGATACCGGCCACTACCTCGACTACGGCCGCCAGTTCGTGGCCGACCTGGCCAGGGTCGGGGTCACCGTCACCGATCGACCGCTCACCGAGACGGCCCTGCAGCAGACACTGGCCGTCCGGACATTCGACTCGACGATCTACGAGAACTGCAACGGCGACGCCGCAGTGGTCGGCATCCGGCGCCAGTACCTGTCCACCGCCATAGAGGACCGCGCCTTCGCCAACGTCGCCGGGTACCGCCGGTCGGCGATGGACGCCCTGTGGAGCCGGGCCGTGTCCACGACGGGTCAGGAGTACGACTCGGTCAACACCGAGATCCAGAAGCTGGCCGCCGACGATCTGCCGTATGTGTGGATCCTCGAATCGGTTACGAACCGGGTCTCGCGGTCGGCGTGTCAGGGATACAACGATCAGAACACCGGGCTCTACGTGGAGACGGCCTGGTGCCGGTAGTACCTGAGGGCACGACGGGCGGAGTCAGCCGTGCGGGCCTGTTGCCGCGAACCACGACTCCGACGGCTGGGCCGCGGTCGTGGGCGGTGCCGGAGGCGGGGACGTGGCCGGCGCGGCCGTTACCGGAGGTGCCGGGCCGGGCGGGTCGAGCGGGCGGGAGGGCGCGGTGGACGGTGC
>JBPCJV010000044.1:0-3754 GCA_051004925.1 Acidimicrobiales bacterium
ACCTCCGGTTCCGGGCCGAGCGCCGGGGCACCGTGGACGTGCGCCTGGTGAGGGACCGCCCGGGCCAGCGGCCGGTGAGGACATGGGTCACCCTGCGCATCGGACCCTGACACCCGCCTCCCCCTAGGGCGACAGCCGGACGCGCTCCCAGCGGTCAGCCACTGCGTTCGGGCCACGCAGGCCAGCTACTGCGTTCGGGTCACGCAGGCCAGGGACCCTGCGGTACACGATCCGGTCGTGTACCCGGTTCTCCCGGCCCGCCCAGAACTCCCACTCTGCCGGCACCACCCGGTAGCCGCCCCAGTACGGCGGCCGGGGCACGTCGTCGTGGCGGTGCGCTTCGGTGAGCTCGGCGATGCGGGCTTCCAGATCGCGCCGATCGCCCACCGGCTGGCTCTGGTGCGACGCCCAGGCCGCCAGCCGGTGTCCCCGGGGTCGAGTGGCGAAGTAGGCGTCGGCCTCGTCGTCGGACACCGCGACCACCCGGCCCTCCACCCGCACCTGGCGCTCCAGGGGCGTCCACACGAACACGAGCGCGCCCCAGGGGTTGGCCGCCAGCTCCACGCCCTTGCGACTGCGGGTGTCGGTGTAGGCCACGAAACCCCGTTCGTCGAGGCCCCGCATCAGCACGGCGCGCGCCGAGGACCGGCCGTCCGGTGTGGCCGTGGCCAGCACCATGGTCTCGGCGCCCACGGGGATGGCCTCCTGGGCGGCCGCGAACCACCGCCGGAACAGGGCGAGGGGGTCCTCCCCCGCCTCTTCCCCGGCCAGCGTGAAGATGTCAGGCGGCCCGGCGGCGCCGCAGCCGCCGGCGCTCGGACTCGGTCAGGCCACCCCACACACCCTGCTCCTCGCGGTTGGCCAGGGCGAACAGCAGGCACGGCTCGCGCACCGGGCAGGTGGCGCAGATGGCCTTGGCCCGGCCTGCCTCGTCGTCGCTCAGCGGGAAGAACACGGCCGTGTCCGCGTCGCGGCACGCAGCCTCGTCCCTCCAGTCGCTCTCGTCGAAACTCTTCTTCATTGCCATGTCGACATGTTCAACAACGCCGGGCAGCAGGTAATTTCCCGTCAGCGGCTGACGTCAGGGCCGGCGGTAGACCGACACGTGGGCCGCGCTCACGTCGGTGAACGGCCTCCGCTCCCATCCGCCCCATCGCTGCTCCAGGACCAGACCGGCCAGGCGCCCCATGAGGTCGAACTCGGCGGGCCACGCGTAGCGGTGGTTGGCGGGGTAGAGGCGGACCTCACCGTCGCGCAGGCTCACCTGCGTGGTCGTCATCCGCTGTCCCACGGGGTCGAGCTGGGCCACGTCGAGTGAGACATGGTCGGCGCGCAGGCGCCGCACGCTGATCGCCGACCCTCCGACGAACCGGCTCGGGTCGGGCACCCAGGCCTCGATCACGAACCGACCGCCGGGCGCCAGATGGGAGGCGGCGTTGGCGAAGCACTCCACCTGGGCGTGCTGGGAGGGAAGGGCGAAGATGGTGTTCAGCGCCAGCACCACCAGCGAGAACGGTCCGGGGACCTGCACGTCGGCGAAGTCGCCGATCACCACCTCGATCTCGGCGCCGCCGGGTCGGGTCCGCAGCTGGTCGACCATGGCCGGTGACGATTCGACTCCGCGCACCGTCAGGCCGCGCTCGGCCAGCGGAAGCGCCAGGCGACCCGTGCCGATGCCGAGCTCCAGCACCGGCCCCTCCCCCGCCAGCTCGGCCAGGCACGCCACCGCACCGTCGGTGTCGAGGATGCCGTCGTAGAGACGGTCGTAGTCGTCGGCGATGCTGGCCCCGTACGCCTGCGGGTCATAGTCGGACATGTCGTCGGCCACTCCTAACTGACTCTGGCGATGCGCACCTCGCCGGTGCGGCGACGCAGCTCCCGCACGGGAGTGGCCGCTCTGGGGATGGGCACACCACGGTAGGGGCAACCCCCGCGCACCAGGCGCAGCCCGACGGCCGCCCACACGCACACCGCCCGTTCGGCCAGCCAGACGGGGGCGAACAGCGAGCACGTGGCCGGGAAATGGCGGCGGCCCCCGGCGCGCCGGCGACCCACCTCGGCCACGGCCACGCAAGCCGCCGCGGCCGCGGCCAACGGCCGAAACCCGTGCCGGCGCACCGTCACCGCCGCCGCGGGTGCCATGGCCAGGCTGACCGCGAGATGAAGGGGTCGAGCCAGCTCGTCGTAGGCCTGACGGACCCGCTGCGACACGAAGCGACCGGTAGTGGGCGGGACCCGTCGCACGTAGCAGTCGAGCAACGTGCGTGCGTTTCCCCCGGCCGCCTCGACCGTGCGGATGAGCTCGAGGTTCTCGAACAGCACGTCGCCGTCGTAGCCACCGACCCGGCGCAGGGCCGAGCGGCGCACGGCCAGCGTGCCGGGGAAGTCGGCCCCCATCGTCCGGTTCAACAAGCTGCGGGCGGTGTCCCAGCGGGCGTGCCACGGAACGGGCGAGAAGTAGTTCTGCGGTCGCACGAGGTCGGCTCGGGCGAGGGCGTCGATTACCGTCTCCAAGCCGGCCCGGTCGTAACGCACGTCGTCGTCGGCCACCACCAGATACTCGTTGCCGGCGCGGCGCATGCCGGTGAGCACACCGTCGACCTTGCCGTTGAGGGCGTGCAGGTCGGGGTCGGGCCGGAGGTGGGTGACGGTGGCACCCCAACGCCGGTGGTGGTCGTCGTAGCGGGCGGGCGGCGACCCGTCGACGACCATCACCTCGTCGACCCACATGGCCAGCTCCGCCAGATAGGCGCTGAGGTCGTCGAGCGGCCCGTCGTGCAGCCAGCTCAGGGGAAGGACATATGTCGCAACCAGCGGCGCCATCGACACGGTTCCTTGCCCCCGAGGCTTCCGCGCCAACCGGTTCATCCCCACGGCAGTTCCTCCCCGTCGTCGTCCTGCCCGCCGTCGGGCGAACGCACAGGGACGGGACGTCCGAGGAGAACCTTGGCCGCCAGCAGCATGGCCACGGCGGCGAGGTCGCGCAGCGGAAGCCGGGCGCGCACCCGCAACGACCACTGGTCGTCGACCCACCCATCGAGGTCGACGTCGGAGCGGGCGCACGTCGCCAGCAGCCCCCCGCCGGTCTCGACCAGCTCGAAGTCGGCATCGGGACGACGACAGGGCCCGAGGCGGGCGGCGGGCGCACTGGTCTCGTCGCGGACGTCGAGCCCCGCTCCCGACACCGTCGACCACCGGAGATAGGTGCCGAGTGGCGCGCCCTCGGCGTCGATGGCCACCAGGCCACGGTCCGCCGGCTCGTAGCGATCGAGGGAGAAGAGCGTGGAGCCGTCGGCGTCGAGGCAGCGCAACGGGGCCACCGCCCGGTGGCCGGCGCCCACCACGGACGCCTCGAGTAGCTCGTCGCGCCCGGCGAACAACAGAGCGGAGCCCGCGGATATTCGCAGGAGGGTGGAGTCGGGCCCGGACGCGAAGGCGGCCACGCCGGGCGGTCGCCACACCCGCCCGCCGAGGGCCAGGGTGTCGGCCAGAGCCTCGACCACGGCGGCTGGGTCGGGGGCGACCTCGGCCAGGCACTCCGGGCAGCTCTGCATCCGGGAGGGCCATTCCCGGCCGCAGTGCCGGCAGGGCACGGTGGCGTCGAGGTCGCCGACCAGGCCGGCCAGGCACTCGGGGCAGGCCTGGGTCGCGGCCGGCCACGAACGCCGGCACGCCGGGCACCAACCGACATCGGCGCCGAGTAGGGGCTCGTTGGACACGCCCGCTATCGCTCGATGGTGGCGCGGTCGAACAC